>UQZE01000034.1 GCA_900545325.1 uncultured Eubacteriales bacterium | reverse complement strand
TTATCATACACACATAAATGGAATTTGCATTTTTACCAAATTCAAAAATGTGTATGACAAAAAAATATATCATGTCTATTAAAATAAAAATACCCGTACTCCTAATTTGGGTTATAAGATTAGTTTCGCATAGCCAGTATAGCATATTTGCACCTTAAAATCAATATTTTAGATAGAAGAATTTATAAATTTTCAATTTAATGGCGTTGCGGCGGATGTTTTACTGTGAAAAGAAGAAAAAAATAAACCGCGAAAACGCCGCTTGAAGAGGATAAAAAAAGAACCCCAACGAACATCAAGTGTTCGTATAAGGTTCTTGTGGCGGAAGCGGTGAGATTCGAACTCACGAGCCCGTTAAGGCTACCTGATTTCGAGTCAGGCCCGTTATGACCACTTCGATACGCTTCCGTGCGCGGTCGATAACGGTTATTATTATATAACATACGCGAAAAAAATGCAATCAAAATAAAGCAAAAAATTTCTTGACAGGTTAAAAAGTATGCTGTACAATAAACTGAAGAGAATTTTTGATTTCTCTTGCGGAAACGCGGTTAAAACGCGGTTTTCGGAATTTATCAATGAGGAGGTAAAGAATGCATCCCGATCCAATACTGGAATTTACGCTTTTCAATCATACGTTCAGCATCACTCTTTACGGAATATGCATATCGGTAGGGCTGATTGCCTGTCTTATCGTGCTCAAACTCTATACCGATCACAGGCGCATGAAGACCGCGGTTCAGGATTATATTTTCTTTATAGCGATTTTGGCTATCGCCCTCGGTTTTGTGGGCGCAATGCTGTTCCAAGCCGTATATAATTATATAGAAAACGGAGTTTGGGAATTCGGGGCGATCACCGCAATGGGCGGTTTCATCACCGGCGCGGCCGTGTTTATCGGCGCGTACTTCGGCATAGGCCACTTTTACTTTTCGAAAGGGGAGCTGAAGGGCGCTCACGTCAAGGAGTTCAACACCATCGTACAGGTGGCGCCCATCTGCATTACGATTGCGCACGCGATCGGCCGTATAGGCTGTCTGATGGCGGGGTGCTGCCACGGCGCGGAAGTGAGCGGTCCCGGGCAGGGGGGGCTTTGGATGAACGGCGGATACTATATCCCCACCCAGCTGTATGAATCCATCTTCCTGTTCATTCTGTTCGGCGTGCTGAGCCTGCTCTATTTCAAACGTTTCAACATCATTCCCGTGGTATATCTCATCTCTTACGGGATCTGGCGCTTTATCATAGAGTTTTTCAGAACGGATGACCGCGGCTCGGTCGGTCTGGGCATCACTCCGTCGCAGTTCCAATCCATAATCTTCGTATTGGCGGGGATTGCGCTCTTTATCGTGTGGTACTGCAAAAAGTGGCTTTTCCGCGAACCCGTGCGTGAAGAAGCCGCGCCTGCCGCCGCGGAATCTGCCGAGGGCGATAAAAAAGAAGAATAACGAAAACCCCGCGCTTGCGGGGTTTTTATTTTGACGGTCCCCGAAAGGGGATTTTTTATTTTCGGAACGCAAAAAACCGCCCGCTGCGCGGACGGTGAGTAATGCAAAACAAGGATTGCTTTACGGACAATCCCTTCGGAAATTATTCCGCTTTGGCAGAAACCGCTTTTTCTGCAGCCGCGACTCTGATAGAGAGTTTCGACTTCTTGTTGGAGGCGTTGTTTCTGTGCAGAACGCCTTTCGACGCGGCGGAATCGATCATTTTGAAAGCTTCGGAAAGCTGAGCTTTCGCTTCGGCGACTTTGCCTTCTTTCAGCAGTGCGTCTATTTTCTTGATCTCGGTCTTAACGGAAGAACGGATCATTTTGTTCTGCTTGCTTTTCTTTTCGATAACCAAAACGCGTTTTTTAGCGGATTTAATGTTGGGCATTGTTTTACTTACTCCTTTTATGTGCTTGTCTTTTCTGAAACACAAGTATTTTATCACAATTTTTATATTAAAGCAAGCATATTGTAACATAATTTTTCCGAATTGCGGCGAATTGAGCGAAATTTCGGGGTAAAAAACACAATCGGCGGCCGCGCGGCATATATTGAACTGATATGTGGCGGCAAAATGATAATGTTATCGGTTTTATGGACAGCGGCGCGGGCGGCCTCGTCGTTCTGAAAGAGGCTCTTTTACGCTGTCGTTTCGGCGGGGCGGTGTATTTCGGCGATAACGGCAACGCACCCTACGGGAACAGGGGAAAGCGGGATCTCATGTCCCTGGCCGTTTCGGGCGTGGAACGTCTGCGTGCGGAGGGGGCGCGGGCGGTCGTGTTTGCCTGCGGCACGCTCAGCACCTGCGTATTGCAGGATATACGGGCGCTTTATCCGGAACTGCAATTTTACGGAACGTTTCCGCCGCTCGAAACATATGCGCTGCGCGGTGAAGAATATTTAGTCGTCGCCACACGCGGCACGGCGGCGGCCATGAAACGGAGCGTGAAAGGCGCGCGCGTTTACGCGGCGGAGGGGCTTGCGGAGGATATAGAGCGCCACCTGTTCGACCTCGGCGCCGTCAGACTCGAAAAATACCTGAAAGGCCTGCCGCGGAACGTAAAAAACGTCGTTTTGGGTTGTACGCATTTTTCGCTGATCGAGGGGGCTTTCCGCCGTCATTTTCCGAATGCGAAAATTATATCCGGCGCGGAGAATACCGCGAACAGGATAACGGCGGAAACAGACGGGCTATATAATAATGTTTTTTGCGGTAAAAACGAAAATTCGAGTGTGATTTTAACCTCGCAGAGTGAAAATCTGCAATGCGCCGACCACTTTAGCCCTAAAAAAACACCCTCTTTGACCACTTTTGCCTCAAAATCAAGCGTATCCGTAAATATAAAGCCAAAATTGAACTGTTTTTGTGAATTTTACGGTAAAAAGGTAAAATTTATCGGGAACTTTTGCAGATTAAACTTACAAGCATTTGCGAACATTTGTTCAAATTTATCATTTTAGGCGTTTTCTATGAAAATTTTTTTAATTTGAACGCGAAAAATTTGCAAAAAGTGGTTGACAGTGGTCAAAAATGGGTGTATGATAGATGTGTCAATACGGAAAAGGGAGGAGTAGCGATGTTCGACAGGGTTTACAACCATCAGCTCGATGCGAAGAATCGCATGAGAATACCCGCGAAACTTCGCGACGAGCTGGGTGAGAAGTACACCATCACCTGCGGCGTCGGCGGCTGTTTATCCGTATTTTCCGAAGCGCAGATGACGGAGCTCAAGGAAAAGCTCAGTAAAATTTCGATGTTCGACGCGCAGGCTCAGAAACCTTTGCGTTTATTGCTGGCTTATTCCTGGGATGCGGAAGAGGACAAGCAGGGGCGCATACTCATTCCCGAAAACCTCAGAAAGTACGCGAAACTGGAAAAGGACGTGGTCATCATCAAGAATCTTAACTGCATAGAGATCTGGAGCAGCGACGTCTGGAACGATTATATCAGCGGCGTAGACTTCAGCGATCTGGCGGGCGCGCTCGATTCCCTTAAATAATATGGACGAGCTGCGGCATTATTCCGTCATGCTGGAAGAATGTATGGCGGGGCTGGACCTCAAAGAGGGCGGCAGATATTTTGACGGCACGCTTGGCGGCGCGGGGCATTCTTACGAAATCCTGAAAAGGGCAAAGGACAGCGCTCTCTACGCGACCGACCTCGACGGCTACGGCATAGAGCGGGCGAAGGACAAGCTGAAGGAATTTGAAGGCAGGTTCTTCATTTATCACGATAATTTCAAAAATTTCCCTTCTATAGCGGAAAGCGAGGGCTTGGGCCGGTTCGACGGCGTGCTTCTCGATCTTGGAATGTCGAGTTTTCAGATCGACGACAAGAGCCGCGGATTTTCGTATTTGGCGGAAGACGAGCCGCTCGATATGAGAATGGATAAAGATTTGTCATTTACGGCGAAAGACGTGATCAACGGATATTCCGAAAAGGACCTCGTCAGGATACTGAAAGATTACGGTGAGGAAAAATTTGCCGCGAAAATAGCGAAAAGCATCGCTGCGGAACGTCAGAAGAGAAAAATAAATACTTGCGGGGAACTCGTCGGTATCGTCGAAAGGGCGATACCGGCGAAGTTCAGATACGAAAGCGGACACCCTGCCAAGCGCACATTCCAGGCGGTGAGGATAGAGGTAAACGGCGAACTGGAAGGGTTGTACGAGTCCGTGATCGCGCTGGCGCGGCTTTTGAAAAAGGGCGGCAGAATAGCGGTTATCTCTTTCCATTCGTTGGAGGATCGGATCGTCAAGAGGGCTTTCAAAGAGCTTGAAACGGATTGCGTCTGCGATAAGAGCCTGCCCGTATGCGTATGCGGAAAGAAGAGGGAAATACAAGTGATCACAAAGCACCCGATCACGGCGGGAGCAGAGGAACTCGCCGAAAACAGCAGATCGAAGAGTGCGAAACTGAGGATAGCCGAAAAAATATAAGGAAGGAGCATGTTATGGTTACGACGAGGAGAGATGGTGCGGTAAACGAAATTACCAGAAACGAGGCGAAAAGCAGATTGGGGCTGCTCGAAAGAACGGAACCGGTTTCTTTTAACGAGGTTTCCGAACCCGTTTCGGAAACGAACGAAACGCGGAACGCCGACATGAGCAGAAATTTCGATATGCTCCTCAATTACGAAAAATATATCGAAGAGGCAAAGCAGAAAGAACTTGAAGAACAGCGCATCCGCGAACTTGCGGCCGCGGCCCAGGAAACCGCGCGCGTGCAGACCGCGGAAAGGGAGGACGTGAACACGGAAGACATCACGCCTACCTCCACCACCATGCAGTTCGGGGCCGAGGATGTGGGCAATCTGTATTCCGATATGAAGGAAGAACAGAAAGAAACCACCAGATTCCGCATGAACGCGCACGGGAAACTGCTGCTTGCGGTCTATACCATCGTTGTGGCGACCATTCTCGCTTTGATCATTATCAATACGAGTGTGCTTTCCTCCCTCAAAAGCGGTAACGCCGCCGGTGCAGAACGTTTAGAGGCGCTTCGCGGCAGCTACGAACAGGTTGCGGAGGAATTGGACAGAGTTTCTTCGGACGAGCATGTAATAGATGTCGCCACAGGTGAATATAATATGGTAAAGTGATCGCCGCTGATCACCGGGCAGAAGCCGTTACGGTCTTCGGGGAGTGTAACTGAGATAGGTAAAGAATTCTCTATAACTGTTTTACGAAAGAGGTTATTCGCAGTCATCTGCGCAATAGCCTTTTTATTTTTGACGGTGATCGGCAGGCTTTTATACGTGCAGGTCATCTGGGGCGACGAGCTGCAGGAAAAGGCGATAGACCAGTGGACGAGGGAAATTCCCGTTATCGCTTCGCGCGGGAAGATCACCGACCGCAACGGCGTCGTGCTTGCAGGCAATGCCGATACATATTCTGTGTTCGTGCGCAAAAAGGCGCTTTCCAGCGTGGAATACACCGCGCAGGTCATTGCGAAAGAACTCGGACAGGACTATTCCTATGTGTACAAGCGTCTGACCGAAACGGTATCTTCCGAGATCACCATGGCCACGCATATTCCGCGCGAACAGCTCAACGCCCTGCTCGAATACAACCTGAGCGGCGTTTATTACGCGCGGGACAATACGCGCGTTTATCCTTACGGCGATTTTATGACGCAGGTGCTCGGCTTTACCTCGAACGACAATATGGGGCAGTCGGGACTTGAACTCAGATACAATAAATACCTGAAGGGGATCAACGGCGAAATCCTGTACGAAACGGATATCGTCGGCGTTGAGATAGACGGTTCCACGCCCACCTACGTTCCCGCGACCGACGGCATGAATATCCAGCTGACAATCGATTACGAAATTCAGGAGATCACCGAACGCGCGCTCGAACAGGCTTATGAAATCCAAAAGCCCAAGTCCGCGAGCGCGCTCATCCTCGATCCCTCGACGGGGGAAATTTTGGCCTGTTCCGTCAAACCTTCGTACGATCTGAACGACGTGCCGCGCGACGATCTCGAACTGCTCAACCATTTAAGCCGCAATACGCTGATTACGGACAGTTACGAGCCCGGGTCCACGTTCAAAATCATCACGACGGCGGCGAATATCGAGGAATATCTGCAGGGGAACCCGAAGGCGTATTCCCCGACGCACATCTTCAATTCGTCGCGTTACCGCTATGTCGGCGGTCAGCGCGTCAAGTGCTGGAGCGACCATAAAAACGGCAAACATTCGGCGCTCGATCTGGCGGGGGCGCTCAACAATTCCTGTAACCCGATATTCGTAGATCTCGCGCTGGGGCTGGGCACCGAAACGATGTATAAATACATGAACAAACTCAACCTCGGCAGCGTAACGGGCGTGGATTTCAACGGGGAGGCGCAGGGGATGCTGCTGCCATCCACGGCGGTGAAAGAAGTGGATCTGGCTCGCATAGGCTTCGGGCAGACGGTCGCGGTAACGGCGATCCAGCTCGCCGCCGCGGTGGGCGCGATCGTCAACGGCGGTACTTACTATACCCCGCATTTCGTGAGACAGATTTACGATAAGGACGGGCGCATCGCCGAAATGATACTGCCGCAGAGCAAGGGGCGGGTCATCAGCGAAAAAGCCAGCCGCATGGTTGCGGAAATGCTGGAATCGGTCGTCGCCGAGGGCGGCGGCAAGCAGGCTTATATCGAAGGTTACCGCGTCGCGGGAAAAACGGGCACGGCGCAGAAATACGAAAACGGCGTGATCGCGGCGGGAAAATACGTTTCGTCTTTCGTGGGGTGTTTCCCCGCGGACAATCCGAAATATCTTGCGCTCGTCATCGTGGACGAACCCGAGGGGGAGTATTACGGCAGCACCGTTGCCGCCCCGTATGCAAAAGAAATTTTCGAAGGCATCATCAAGGCCAAAAATATTGCGAGGAGCGGAGAATAAAATGTTACTGAAAGATCTGATCGCGGGGCTCGATGCCGAACGCGTGATAGGCGAGGACGACGTGCGCGTCGTCGATATCGATATCGACAGCAAAAAAGTGCAGAAAAACCACCTTTTTATCTGCATTTCGGGCGGAAGTTACGATTCGCACGAAGCGGCGGGCGAAGCCGAACGTTACGGTGCGAGCGCGGTCGTGTGCGAACGGCGGCTCGACGTCGGCATTACGCAGATCATCGTCAGGGACAGCCGCAAGGCAATGAGCTATCTCGCCGCGGCCTTTTATTCTTTTCCCTCCGAGCATATGAAGATCGTCGGGGTAACGGGCACGAACGGCAAGACGACGACTACGCATATCATTAAAGAAATTCTGGAGCGCGCGGGTAAAAAGGTGGGGCTGATCGGCACGCTCGGCGTGTTTTTCGGCGGTACCTTCTACGAACCCACGCTCACAACGCCCGACCCGCTCGTATTACATAAACTTCTGCACGAAATGTATCACTATGGCATCGACTATGTGGTGATGGAGGTTTCCGCACATGCGGTGGAACTGAAAAAACTGGAGGATGTAAAATTCGAAGTCGGCGTACTGACCAACCTCACGCAGGATCACCTCGATTATTTCGGCACGATGGACAACTATAAGGCGGCGAAAAAGCGTTTTCTGACTTCGGGCAGGTGCCGCTATGTCGTGGTAAACAGCGACGATCCGCTCGGACGGGAGATCCTCGCGGAAAATCCAAACGCTATATCTTACGGTATCGAAAATCCCGCGGACGTTTTCGCGATAAACGTGAAAGAAGACATCGAAGGTACCGATTACGTACTCAACCTGTTCGACAGCGTTTTCAACATTAACACACGGCTTCTCGGCACGTTCAACGTCTATAATTCGCTCGCCGCGGGCGTGGCGTGTTCCCTGCTCGGCGTAAAAGTGAAGGACGTTTCCAGAGCGCTCGGCGAAACGGGCGTGGTGGAGGGGCGGCTCGAACGCGTGCTCGTGAAAAACGGCGTAAACGTTTTCGTCGATTACGCGCATACCCCCGACGGTCTGGAAAACAGCCTGAAAACGTTGAGAAAAGTTACGAAAAACCGGTTGATCTGCGTTTTCGGCTGCGGCGGGAACAGGGACGTGAGCAAGCGCGCCGTTATGGGCGCGGTCGCGGGGCGGCTGGCGGATTTTACGGTGATCACTTCGGATAACCCGCGTTTCGAAGAGCCGATGGAAATAATCCGCGACATAGAAAGCGGACTTTTGAAGGAAAGCAGGAATTTCGTGGTGATTCAGAGCCGCGTGGAGGCCATACGTTACGCCGCGCGTTACGCCGCGAAGGGCGATGTCGTGCTGGTCGCAGGCAAAGGCTGTGAAAAATATCAGGAGATCCTCGGTATAAAACACCTTTATAACGACAAGGATTGTATAGAGAAAATATATCGGGAAACGGGAAATTGAAGAATTATTTATTCGCCTTTTTGTGTGCGGGCGCGCTCACGGCGGTTATCGCGGCGCTTTGCATACCGCTTTTGAAAAAGAGAAAGGCCGAGCAGACGATTTTAAAATATGTGGAAGAACACAAAAGCAAAAACGGAACGCCCACCATGGGCGGTCTGTTTTTTGTTATTGCGGCGATCGCCGTGTTTTTCGCGTTCGGCGGGGGCAAAGGCCGCGTGGGCGCCGTTTCCGCCGTGTTCGGCGCGGCGTACATGATTACGGGCTTTCTCGACGATTTCATCAAAATAAAGTTCCGTCAGAACGAGGGGCTGAAACCCTATCAGAAGATCGTCTTTCAAGTGTTTATCGGATTGATCGCGGGCGGATTCGCCTATAAAAACGGCCTTACGGACGCCTATCTGCCATTTACGAAAGAGCAGATCGATCTCGGCTGGCTTGCCGTGCCGCTCGTCGCGCTTGTCTTTATTGCGCTCACCAACTGCGTCAATCTGACCGACGGGCTGGACGGGCTTGCGAGTTCTTCCGTGCTCGGATATTTGGCGCCGTTCACCCTGCTTCTTTTCCTGCAGCGGGGACAGGCCGCCTACCTGTCCTCGGCGGAATACGATTCCGTTCTGCTGCTTAACTTCGCGCTTGCCGGTTCGCTCGCCGGATTTCTCTTTTTCAACACGAACAAAGCGAGCGTTTTCATGGGCGATACCGGTTCGCTCGCGCTCGGCGGATTTCTGGCGGCGCAGGCGGCGTTTACGGGCAATATCTTTTACGTGCCGATTTTCGGCGTGATGTTCGTAGTGAGCGGCGTTTCGGTCATCTTGCAGGTACTCCATTATAAGCGGACGAAAAAACGCATTTTTCTGATGGCGCCTTATCACCATCATTTGCAGCATAAAGGCATAAGCGAGTGCAAAATTTCGTATATTTATATGGCGGTAACTTTGTCCGTCGGCCTGTTTGGTCTGATAAATTATTTGTGAGGAAGGGTATATGGATTTAAAAAGACAGAAATTTCTGGTGTTCGGACTGTCGAAAAGCGGGGTGGCCGCGGCGAAATTCCTGCTCTCGCGCGGCGCTTCGGTCAGCGTTTACGAAGAACTCGAAAGCGAGAAGATAGGGGAAAACAAGACCATGCTCGTGGCGTTGGGCGCAAAAGTCCTCAACAAAGAGGACGACAAAACGGCATGCGACGTGCTGGTGCTCAGCCCGGGGGTGCCCATCAATCACCCGCTTGCGGTGGAATATAAAAAGAACAGGCGCCGCGTGATCGGAGAGCTGGAACTGGGCGCGGCGTTCGTGAAAACGCCGATCGTCGCGGTAACCGGTACGAACGGCAAGACGACGACCTGCAACCTCATTTCCGAAATGTTGACTGCGGGCGGCGTGGCGAACCGTCTCGCGGGCAATATCGGTTCGCCGATTTCGGGAGAGGTAGACGAGCTTTCCGATAAAGTCGCCGTTACCGAGGTTTCGAGTTTTCAGCTGGAAACGACGCACCTTTTCACGCCGCACGTCGCCTGCGTGCTCAACATAGCGCCCGACCATTTAGACAGGCACTACACTATGGAAAATTACATATATCTGAAAAAGAGGATACTGAAAAACATGCGCGAAAGCGAATACGCCGTGCTCAATTACGACGACGAAGCCGTCCGCTCGTTCGCGGACGACGCGAAATGCCGCGTCGTCTGGTTTTCCGAGCGGGAAAAGGTGAGCGGCGCGTACATAGAGGACGGAAAATTATTTTTCCGCGGGGAATACGTATGCGATATGAGCGCGGTCAATCTCGGCGGGGTGCACCGCGCGGGCAACGCGCTCGCCGCCGTCGCCGCGGCGGGCTTGCTCGGCGTGGACAAAGCGGCGACGGCCTCCGTTCTCAAAGGTTTCAAAGGCGTGCGCCACAGAAACGAATTCGTGCGCACGGTGGACGGCGTCAGTTTTTATAACGACAGCAAGGGTACGAACACCGCCGCCGCACTCGCCGCGGCGCAGAGCATGCGCGCGCCTACCGTTATGATCCTCGGCGGCAAGGATAAGGGGGAGGATTACTTCCCGTTGTTCGAAGGATTGAAATCGACCTTCGTTACGGGCGTGGTGCTCGTGGGCGAAAGCCGTTATAAAATGCTGGACGCCGCCGGCCGGAGCGGATTTTCAAACATCACGGTAACGAGCGATTTTTCCGCGGCGGTGCGCATCGCCAAAATGCTGGCGGAAAAGGGCGGCAACGTGCTTTTAAGCCCCGCGGCCGCCAGTTTCGACATGTTCGGCGGGTATGAAGAACGGGGCGAGGCGTTTTGCAGAATAGTCGAGGGATTGTATGCTGAAACTGAAACCGAAGGCTAAGCGTCGGGGCGGCGACATATATCTGCTCGGCGCGGTGGTCCTGCTCAGTCTGATCGGGTGCGTATTCATCTATTCGGCGAGCAGCTATTCTGCGGAATCGACTTACGGCGACGCGTTTTACTTTGTGAAAAAACAGGCGATCGGCATTGCGCTCGGAATCGTCGCCATGCTCTTCACGGCGAATTTCCACTACGAAAAGCTGAAAAAAATCGCGTGGTTCTTCGCGATCGCCGCCGTCATACTGCTCGCGCTCGTTTTCGTACCCTTTCTCGGCGTGGAAAACTACGGCGCAAAACGCTGGATAGGCATAGGATCTCTGACCATTCAGCCGTCGGAGATCGCAAAGTTTTCCTTTATTCTGTTCACGGCGGCATACATAGGCAAGGATCCCGAACGCACGCGCTCCTTCAAAGGCATATTGCCCGTGCTCGGCTACGGCGCGGTGCTGTGCGTGCTCATTATCCTGGAACCGAACATGTCGATCACCGCATGCATGGGCATGCTGATGATCGCCATGCTCTTTTCGGGCGGGATGAAAATAAAGCATTTCGCCTGTATCGTCGCGCCCGCGCTCGTGCTGGGCGTGGGACTGATTTTTGCGGAGCCGTACCGCCTGAGCCGCCTTTCCGCCTTTTTAAATCCGTGGGCTTCGCCCAAGGGAGAGGGGTATCAGCTGATACAGTCGCTCTATGCGCTCGGCAGCGGCGGCTGGTTCGGCGTGGGGCTGTTCAATTCGAGACAGAAATACGCCTTTCTGCCGTTTTCGGAATCGGATTTTATCCTTTCCGTCATCGGCGAGGAAACGGGATTTATCGGACTGCTGGCGTTTTTTATCCTGCTCGGCTTCATCGTTTACCGCGGCGTCAGGATCGCGTCGCGCACGAAAAACGTGTTCGCATACCTGCTGGCGCTAGGCATAACTTTCATCTTCGGCATACAGGTGCTCGTAAACGCCCTCGTGGTAACGGGGTGCATACCGCCTACGGGCCTCCCGCTTCCGCTCGTGTCGAGCGGAAACACGTCCATCATCATTTTTATGGCCGAGTTCGGGGTGCTCTACAACATTTCAAGGGAACAAAATTAACTTTTTCGGCTGTTTTGCCATAATATGTTTATATAGAAGGCGGTAATATATATGGCAAAATACATAATCAAAGGCGGTAAAAAATTAGAAGGTAAGATCGAGGCGGAATCGGCGAAAAATGCCGTTCTGCCTCTTTTGGCCGCGGCGTGTTTAACGGATGAGGAAGTGATAATAAAAAACTGTCCGCCTATACTCGACGTGGTAAGCATGATAAACATTCTGAAAGAACTCGGGGTGAAAGTGCGTTACGAGGGGAAAAACCTCGTCGTCAACGCCGCTTCCATGCACAGTTTTTCCATTCCGTATTCTCTTTCCAAAGAACTGCGTTCCTCTGTCTTTATGCTGGGGGCGCTCGTTTCGCGTTTTAAATCGGCGGAGGCGTCGTATCCCGGCGGCTGCGACATCGGTCTGAGGCCGATCGACCTTCATCTTGCGGGACTGAAACAAATGGGCGTGCGCGTAGGCGAATTCGGCGGGGAAATCGTATGCAAGGCCGATAAACTGACCGGCGGCGACATCTATTTCGATTTTCCCAGCGTCGGGGCTACGGAAAACATCATTCTGGCGGCGGTGCTCGCCGAAGGAAGAACGGTCATACACAACGCGGCGAAAGAGCCCGAAGTGGAGGATTTACAGAACTTCATCAACTCGATGGGCGGCAAAGTCGCGGGGGCAGGCAGCAGCGTAATCACGGTGGACGGCGTAAAAAAACTGCACGGAACGGAGTATAAACCGCTGTTCGACAGGATCGAGGCCGGCACCTATCTCGTCGCGGCCGCCGCGACGGGCGGAAGCGTGGAAATATCTAACTGCAACCCCGAAAAAATTTCGGCTCTTTTACATAAACTTTGCGATAATACTTGTAAAATCACCCTGAATAATGATATAATATATCTAAAAAGCGGCAGCATCAGAAAGAGCTTCAATATCGAAACGCTGCCGTATCCGGGGTTCCCTACGGATATGCAGGCGCAGATGGTGGCTCTTGCCGCGGTAAGCAGCGGGATTTCCGTCATTAGGGAAAATATTTTCGAAACGCGGTTCCGCCACGTGCGCGAACTCAACCGTATGGGCGCGAACATCGTCGTGAAGGACAGAGTTGCCATCGTCAGCGGCGTCAAGGAACTTTCGGGCGCCAAAGTGACGGCGCACGACCTGCGCGGCGGCGCGGCGCTCGTCGTCGCGGGGCTGAACGCGCGCGGCGTTACGATCATTGAAGACGTCAGGCACGTGGAGCGCGGCTATTACAAGCCCGAGGAAAAATTCAGAGCGCTCGGCGCGGATTTCGAAAAGATCTGACAAAGCGTTCACGGTGATGCAATGAACAACAAAAGCAAAGTTTTACTAAACTTAATCATCGCCCTGATATTCCTTGCCGTCCTCGTATTCGGATTTTTCTCCGTTTTCTCGCTCAAGACGGTGGACGCGGAGTTTTCCGTTGCGTACGGCAGGGAATATTCGGCCGATATACAGAAAAAGCTGGAGGGCTATAAAAACAAGAACCTCCTGTTTTTAAAGACGGAAGAGATCGGCGGGATATTCGGCGATTATCCTTATCTTGAAGTTACGGAGCTTAAAAAGGTCTATCCTTCCACGCTGCGCGTCGCGGTAAAGGAACGTCAGGAGATCTATAAGCTGACCGTCGGGGAAGATTACTACGTAATCGACGACGCGGGGAATGTCCTCGCGAAAAACTCCTCCTACGGGGACAAGCTTATCGAACTCGGCGGCGTAACCGTATTGCGCGCGGCCGTCGGGGAAAAGCTCGGCGTGGAGGAAACGGAGCTTTTATCCGCGGTCTTCGAGATGAGCGCCGTAGGATTGTATACAAACAATATCGAAGGGATAGAAATAGATTACGGTCTGGAAAAAAGCGACGTGGTATTCCGCATGCGCACGGGTGTGAACGTGACGGTTACGAAAGCGCTCGACGATGGCATTGCGAAAATGGAAAAAGCCATGCAGGCGTATGACGCGGCTGACGATTACGTGAAAAGTACGAACGATATTCTCGTCGTCAAGACCGACGAAGGGGAGATAAAGGCGACCTGGACAAGCCATAACGCCTGAGATCTCCCGACGATACGGGAGAAAAAGGTATGCAGAAGAATACGGTAACGGTCATCGACATCGGCTCGTCGGGCATCACGGCGGCGGCGGTGGAGAACGGACTCAACAATACCTTTGTGATCAAAGGATTTTCGCGCCAGAACTATGCGGGATTTTCCGAAGGCGAATTTTTCGACAGAACCGAGCTGGAGGGCGTTTTGAGAACTTGTCTCAAACAAGTGCGTTTCGGCACGAAAAATACGGCGGAAACGGTATATGTCGGCGTTCCCGGCGAATTTACCACCGTCGTGTTGAAAGAACATCAGATCGCCTTCAACAAGAGCAGAAAGATAACGGAAAACGAATTGAACGAACTGTACGATACGGGGTATACGCTGAAATCGCAACGGTACTGCATCATCAACCGTTCGGGCGTGGTGTTTACGCTCGACGATACGCGAAAGACGGCCGATCCCGTGGGGGAAACGAGCAAGCTTCTGCGCGGTACGCTTTCGTACGTGCTTTGCGATAAATATTTTACAGACACGATCACGCCCTTCTTAAAAAAATGCGGCGTCGAAAACGTAGAGTATGTTTCCGGGCCGCTGGCGGAGGCTCTGTACCTGTTCCCGCCCGAAACGCGCGACCGTACGGCCGTTCTCGCGGACGTAGGATATATCACGACGAGTTTTTCCGTCATACAGGGCGACGCCGTCATCTATCAGAAGGGGTTCCCGTACGGCGGAGGCTATATCACGGCGATGTTCACGGAGTTTTTCAATATAGATCCGGATATTGCCGAAAAGCTGAAACGAAAGGTCAATTTGAGCCTCGCCTCGAACGACGAGATATACAAGATCGTGGACGGAGACGAAGAATACGCCTTTCCTGCGGAAAAGGTCAATGAAATCGTTTTTGCGAGTCTGGACGAACTTTGCGAAAATATAGAATACTGCCTTACGGACAGCAGGTTCGCCGTACCCGATTACGTGCCTCTGTCGCTTACGGGGGGCGGTATAGGTTTTATACGCGGCGCGAAAGAACACATTTCCAAGCGGCTAAACCTCGTGGTGGAAACGCTTTCGCCCCGTTTGCCGAACATGAACAAACCGACGGATTCCTCGCTCGCCGCGCTGATGAAGCTCGCGCTGAGCCAGCCCGTCAAAAAACAGAGTTTTTTCAAAAAATTATTCAAATAGGTGGAGGATGAACATTATGTTTAACAGCGAAGAAACCAACATCGCGGTGATCAAGGTGATCGGCGTCGGCGGAGGCGGAAACAACGCCATCAATTCGATGATAGATTCCAATCTGACGAGCGCGGAATTCATTTCCGTGAATACAGACAAGCAGGTTCTTCTGCTATCCAAGGCCGACAAGCGCATACAGATCGGCGCGGGATTGACGAAAGGCCTCGGCGCAGGCGCGAATCCCGAGATTGGGGAACGCGCCGCGGAAGAAAATAAAGACGAACTTACCGAGCTCATCAAGGGAACGGATCTTCTCTTTATCGCCGCAGGGATGGGCGGCGGCACCGGGACGGGCGCTGCGCCGGTAATCGCTCGGATCGCCAAGGAAATGGGGGTCCTCACGGTAGCCGTCGTCACCAAACCGTTTTCCTTTGAAGGCAGAAAAAGAGAGGAAAACGCTAAAAACGGCATAATCAACTTGAGAAAATACGTAGACACATTGGTCGTCATTCCCAACGATAAGCTTTTGCAGGTGCTGCCAGGCTCCACGCCGTTCGGGGATGCGTTCAAAGTGGCTGACGACGTGTTAAAACAAGGCATCAGCGGCATAGTGAACCTTATCGCTACGCCTGCGCTCATCAATCTCGATTTTGCGGACGTTTCAACCGTGATGCGCAATCAGGGATTGGCGCATATGGGCATCGGGCGCGCCAAGGGCGAAAATAAGATGATAGAGGCCGTCAGACAGGCCGTTTCCAGTCCGTTGCTCGAAACGACGATTGAAGGCGCGAAGGGCGTTATTCTCAACATCACGGGCGGCAAAGATATGTCGCTTGGAGAGGTAAGCGAGGCGGCGAAACTCGTGCAGGGCGTGATTGACTACTCCGCAAATATCATTTTCGGTGCGGCTATCGACGAAACGTTTGTAGACGAAGTAGCCGTGACCATCATAGCGACGGGGTTTAACAGCACGCCCGCCGATCTCAATATGGACGATGTCAACTCCGTGCAGGCGCTCAATATAAAAAAGGAAGAGAAATCCGTGCCGAAGCAGGACGTACAAAAGAGCAATATTCCGCCGCTTTTGTATGAATTTGAAACGGGTAAAAAGTACGAAGAAACGCCTGTCGCAGAGCAGCCGCAGGTGACGAACGTTCAGCCGCGGCCGACGCCGCAGACAGACAGCAGGGTAGAACAGATCACGAAAAATTTCTTCCGGGAAGAACAGGAGGACGATATTCCCTCGCCGAGAATGGATAATAAAAAGGAACTGCCCGCTTTCATGAAAAAGATATTCGGAAAAAAATAGAAAAACAGCTTGATAATGATTGACAATGCAAGGCATTTTCGCTATAATTGAAAATGCTTTGCATGTCTTGCTGTTATGGTTCGGCAGGTAGAGCACGTCCTTGGTAAGGAATATCAGGGCGAAAAACGGGGTACGCCGAAACCTCTCAAAATTCTGCAAAAACTTCATATGCTGATATGGCTCAGTAGGTAGAGCACGTCCTTGGTAAAACGCGCAAGCCATAAAATCGGGATGCCGAAACCCTTTTGAAAACGGCAAAAAACTTCATATGCTGCTATGGCTCAGTAGGTAGAGCACGTCCTTGGTAAAACGCGCAAGCCATAAAATCGG
>UQZE01000033.1 GCA_900545325.1 uncultured Eubacteriales bacterium | reverse complement strand
TCCGATCTACTCTTTGACGGACGGTACGGCAAAACAACTCAAAGACGCGGAAGGCAGCGTCATTACGGGCAGCTATTTCTGCTTAAACGAAAGCTATTTTTTAGTGTTCTCCACCAACCTCGTCAAAATCTACCGCCCGACGGGCACGGCGGACGAACTCTCGTTTACCAATACTGGCAAGACGATCACAGCCAACGCCACGGCGAACCCCATCACGGTCAACGCCAAAAACGACGTTTTCTATTTTTCGGATAACAGGCTTTACCGCCAGAACCTCGACAATGCGGAGATACGCGACGAATACGGCGCTTACGACACCACGACCAACTCCCGCTTACTCGCGGACAACAACTACCTTTATATTTCCTCGGCGAACGGCGTTTCCCGTTTGCGGCTTTCCGACAAGGCGCGCGAGGACGTGGCGAAAGTCAGCGCGGAGGAAAGCGCGCTCGGCGACATACTCTCCCCCGTCGGCATGGCGTTCAGAAAGGGCAATCTGCTGATCGCGGACACAGCGTGCGACAAAATAGTGGAATACGATCCCGAAACGGCATCCTTTACCGGCTGGGCGATTGCCACGACGGCGAACGCGGACAACCGCCTTACGGTATCCACGCCCGACGTTTCATTGAACGGCGATACGTACGCCGTGCTGAACGGCAACGGGCTGACGGTGACGGACGGCGACGTTTTCACCCGCTACGATTTGCAGAAAATGAACGCGGCGGGTGCGCCCACCACAGTCGCGCTCGGCGACAGGTACGCGGCGCTTATCGTCAATTCCAAACTGGCGTTTATCGATTTGGAAGCGGACGAGGAAAGCGCGGAGATTATCTATTACGCGGGCGACGGCGCGGCGTTTACCCCCATAGACATCGCGTATTCGTGCGGCAGTTTTTACATGACGACTTACGCCTACCCCTACACCACGTTTTATAAAATAGAGGAAAGCGACCTGAATACATCCGTCAAGGCATTGCAAATAGAAAACCTTATCGAAACTTTTACCGTGGACATCGACGGCAATATCTATACGCTGATAGACAGGACGGTGAGCAAATATACCGAAAAAAGCCTTATAAGCGGCGTTACGTTCACGGAAAAGCCGCTGAAAATCGGCGTGGACCTCAACGGCAACGTGTACGCGCTGCTTTCCGGCAACACGCTGGAATATTACCGCGGCGGCGAGAAAAAGACCGCGAAACTGAACGTTTCCCCCAACCTGCCCGCCGAGGCAGAGGCCACCGCAATGGCGATGAGTTTCGACAACGGAAAGATTTATTTCCTATTCAACGGCTACGGCTTTATTCTATCCACCACGGAGGCGGAAAACGACAACATCAACGACATTCCCGTGCCCGCGGACTTCCGCCTTACCGATACGACGGCGAAACCGCTTGCCGAATTCAAGCTCAATACGCTGAAAGAAAATAAAAACGTATACGTCATGGACTATGCGGAGGGAAAATTTACTTTCAAGGAAATGAGGAAGTCGGACGGGCGCGAATACGTTTACGCGGGGGAATCCGAAGGGTTCGCCATACTGCTCGGCGATGAAATAATTTTAGTCAAAACCGCCGACAGAGAGGAAAAAATCCCCTCGACGGAAAGCGACGTCCGAAAAGGTTACGCCGCGACCGACGTATATATGTACTATTATCCCGTGCTTACCAAAAGCGGCGAGTACAAGCTGAGCGAAGTTCAGCGGCTCAAAACCGACCAGGAAATCGAGATCGGGGGCAAAGTCAGCGTGAACGGAAAGGAATTTTACTACGTTTCCGCCAACGGCGCCGAGGGCTACGTTCCCGCGGATTTCGTAACGGAAAAGCTCGCGCAGGCCTACGATCGCGAAACGTTCGCCTACAAGACGGTGAACGCGGGCGGCAAAAAGACCGTAACGGTTTACGCCGATCCCGCCATGACCGAAACGGCGGACACGCTCGACGCCGCGATAAAGGTCAAGGCGCACCCCACCGCAAACGCCGAGGTTTATTATATCGAATACGACGTGAACGGCGAAACGGCGGGCGGCTACGTATACGCGCGCGATTTCAAAACGGAGGGAAAACACGCCGTGCGCAACGCCGTCATCATTTCACTCGTCGCCCTGTCCGTGGCGGTAACTTCGCTCTACTTCGTCAACAGGCGCAGGATAAAACATTAAAATAAAAAAACAAAACCGCCGCGCTGCCGCGCGGCGGTTTTCTTATACGTTTTTGATCGTCTGGTAGCTTTCCGAAATTTCGGGAGAGAGAAAGGAAAACTCCTCTTCGAGGTCGAAATTTTCCGCGCTCTCGCACGCGGCGAGCTTGCTGACGGAAACCTCGTACGCAACCATTGTGCGTATATCCGTTTCGCTCAGTTTTTTCTGATATTCCCTGCTTTGGATCCTGCCCGAAAGGGCGATGCGTTCGCCCACCGCCAGGTTCTTTACGAAACGCGCATTCCTGCCCCATGCGATGCACGGGATATAGTCCGATTTATTGTAAGAACGGTTTACCGCGACGAGAAGATCGGCTATTTCCCTGTTGAAGGGCGTGGTGCGGTAAACGGGCTGTTTGCAAACGTAGCCCGAAAGCACTATGCTGTTGGGATTTTTCCCCGCCGCATCGTCGAGGATTTCCCGCACGAATACGGTCAGCATGAGCTTGCTCTTTCCGTCCACGAGCTTATTGTAGCTTCTGAACTGTCCCACCGCGTTGACGGGACTGCCCTTCTGCAATTTTTTATCGGCGATCAGCCTTTCCGAAACCGTTACGGGAAGAATATCCTCCTGCCCCGAAAGCCGCGGCACGGATACTTTCATTTCGTAAAAGCCCTCGCCGTATACCTCGTGGGAAAATTCCGCGTCCCCCACTACAACGCCGCTTAAGTAAACCTTGTTGTTCTTTTCCGTGAAATAATTCATATATTTTCTCCTTGATTTGTTTTTCTCTACTTTACAAGCTGCTGTCTGCCGTTGGCATCCATTACGAAATTGTCTTTGTATATCAGGTCGTAGATCGTTACGAACTCGTACCCGTCTTTCAAAAGCGCGTCTATGATGTCGCCCAGCGCGTCCGCGGTATGCAGTCCGTTGTTGTGAAAGAGTACGATAGAACCGTTTTGCACTTTCGGAACGACTCTGTTATAAATTTCCTTTGCGGAAAGATTTTTCCAGTCGAGGGAATCGACGTCCCATTGAATGGTGTAAAGTCCGAGTTCGCGAGCCGTGGAGATCAGGTTATCGTTATAATCGCCGTAAGGCGGGCGGAACACCTTGACCTCCTTGCCCGTGATCTTTTCTATCGCCTCGGAAGAAGTGGTAAGCTCCTTGATCACGGTCTGCTTGTCGAGCTTGCTCATATACGGGTGCGTGGCGGAATGCGTGCCGATATCGTGGCCCGCGTCCGAAATTTTCTTGACGTACTCGGGATATTTTTCCGTCCAGAACTCAACGCAGAAAAAGGTGCATACCACGCCCTTATCCTCCATGATTTCCAGAAGGCGGTCGGTGTAATCCACGCCCCAGGCGCAGTCGAAGGAAATGGCTATCTTTTTATCCTCCGTTTCCACCGAGTAGATGGGAAGCTCCCTGCTCTTGCCGAAGGACTGTTTTGCGCCGCCGAGCGCTATGGCTCCCGCGGTAACGGCCACGACGAGCAGAATTGCCGCGGTCAAAACGGCTGTGAGCGTTTTTTTCCTGACGAAGAACACTTTCATTATAATTTCTCCCCGCACTTGTTTTTTATCTGTTTTTTTATTAGTTTGTCGAATATTGTCGATACCGCGCGCTCCCGAACGGAGCGCATTCCGGGTACAGTTTAATGTATTCTGCCCCGCGGGGAAATATGCGGACAAATTGTTTTTCATAAAAAAGCTGCTCTCCGCGGGGCGGACAGAACGGTCGGCAAGGCAAAACGCGGGGCGGGGCCGGGCGAACGGCTTCGGGCGGCACGGGCGGGGCGAACGAAGCCGTAAGGCATTGCGGCAGGGCCGGCGTTCAGTCCCGCGCGCGAAAGCAACTGGCGGACCGCGCCCCGACGGGCGTCTGCCCCCGCGCCGAACGCCGGGAACGGGCGGCGCATAAAAAAAAGAGGCGGCATTGCTGCCGTCCCTCCGCAAAAAAGTTACGAGAACCACTCGTGATTTAACTATTTTAAAATTATATTTTATATACTGTTATCATGGATATGGTAGATATTGGTAAAACGCTGAAAACTTTACGCTTGGAGGAACATCTGTCGCAGGCTCGCCTCGCGGCGATTCTGCACGTCTCGCCATCGACCGTTTCGCATTGGGAAAGCGGCAAGACCATTCCCAAAATCGCAAAAATCGCATATATTTGCCGCATATTCGGAATGTCGCTGTCGGACTATTTCAGAGAGTTCCCCGACGGCTGAAAAAACATGTACGGCAAACGCATAAGAGAACTGCGCAAACAGGCCGGGCTGTCGCAACAGTCGCTCGCCGGCCTTCTGGCCGTCAGCCAGGATACCGTTTCGCTCTGGGAATGTGAAAAAAGCGTGCCGCCGACGGAATATCTGCCCAAGCTTGCCAAGATCTTCGACGTATCCATCGACTATCTTTTGGATTATACCGACGAATTGTAAAAGCCTCGGCGTTCGCGCCGGGGCTTTTATAAATCCAAATACCAGATAAGCTGTATTTCTCCGCGGAAAGCGGGATCGTTGCAATAAGCGTATTCGTCTATCCGACGCAGTTCGGCACCCTGCTTGCGGTAAAACCTGCACGCGGGAACATTGTCGTTCTGACATTCTATCTTCATCCGGGCAAAGCCCTGCGCCTTCGCCCAAAGACGGCACATATCGAAGAGCTTCTGCCCCACGCCGCGCCTTTTATATCCGTTCTCCACGCGGAGATCCCATAAAACGCAGAGATCGTCCCGCCCCTCCAGCATGTGCACTTCCGGCGTTTTCGCGGCGAGCGTCGCGCCGCCGACGGGACGGGCCCCGTCGAACGCCATGAAAAATTTCCACTCGCTTATATCGAAGTTCTTTTCGTATTCCGCCGCCCGCTGAAAGGCGCTCAGATCTTTTTTATACGGCGCCACGGGCGTTTCCCTAAGCAGGATACCGCCTATACCGCCGTCCGCGCGCTCCGTTTTCAGCTCGCTGGAAACCTCTATCTCCATGGAAATTCCGTCGTAAAGCGGCAGAGCCGTTTTATCCACGCTTTTGAATATCATTTCAGCAGTTCTTTTATCTTATCCGCGTTTTCCATGCCCGCTTTATAGCCCGCGTCGAACGCGACTTCGAAATTCTTCACCTTATACTGCGACATATCGCCCATGTCGGGACGGATGAGCAGATCGGGTTTATCCTTTTTCAGTTTCATTTCGGTGATCTGCGAATCGTATATGTCCACCGTACGCAGAATGACCGTGATGATGTTGAGCGGCTTGTCCGCCCGCCGCAGTTCGCCTAAAACGTCCACCGCGACAACGGCATCCGCTCCCATCTTTTTGACGAGTTTCACGGGCAGGCGGTTGCGGACGCCGCCGTCCACCAGCACCATGCCGTCCAGCTTCACGGGGCGGAACACGCCGGGTATGGAGGAACTCGCCTGCACGCAGTCCGCCACCGCGTATTTTTCGGTAAATTCCACCGTCTGCCCCGTAACGAGATCTACGGAAACGCAGCCGTAGGGAATATTGAGTTCTTCAAAGGTCTTTTCGCCGAGATATTCTCCCAGCTTGGCGCGCATTTTTTTGGACTTGAACAACGCCTGGTTTTTCAGAACGTTGCCCGATATATCGAGTATATCCAGCGCTTTCAATTCAAAAACGACGTTTTTCATCTCTTCCACGCTCATGCCCGCCGCATAGCACGCGCCGACCACCGATCCCATGGAAGAACCCGCAATGCAGTCGGGCTCGATGCCGTTTTCCTGCATCGCCTGCAAAAAGCCGATATGCGCTACGCCGCGGCTGCCGCCCGACCCCAAAGCAAAACCTAATTTTTTCATCGTTCTCCTTATCGCCTTTCAAAGCGCTTGGTGCCCGCTTTGCGCTCGGGCACGATTAGCTCAATACATTCCTTTATCACCTTTACGCTGATATCGCCCCGAACGCCCTCTTCGCCGTCGAAATTCCACACCGTATCCGCGGAAGTCTTCACCGTAAAGGAATTGCCTTTCAGCTTGATGAAATGCGCGCTGTTTTTGGAACCGTTATAGCCGAACGCGAAAAAATGCAATATCTTGAAAAACGCGCGGAATTTATGATACCAGCGCGGTTTTTCCACCTGTCGGATGAGCAGCAGTTCCACTTCTCCGTCGTTGAGCACCGCTTTCGGATTGACGGGCATGCTCGCGATGGATCGGCTGTTGATGAACACCACGAATTCGCAGTTCGTGCGATATACCGTGCCGCCGCATTCCACCGTTACGGGGAAATCGGCGAGCTTCATGTTGTGCCGCAGTATTTCCAGCGCGTAGGCGAATTTGCCGAGCGCTATCTTTTCCTGCCGCGGCGCTTTGTACGAACAGCTCGTCATCGCGCCCGCGCTTATTTCGTATTCCGCGAAACAGGCGCCGTTCACGCACATGACGTCCAGCTTTTTCGCCACGCCGTCCTTTACGTTTTTTATCGCGCGCCTGACGCGGCGCGGAATCCCGCACGAACGGGAAATATCGTTGACCGTCCCCGTCGGGATATATCCCAAAACGGGCTTTTTATCTTCACGGCAGATGCCGTTGATTACCTCGTTAAAGGAGCCGTCCCCACCGGAAAACACAAGATAATCGTATTTTCCGCACGCTTCTTTCGCCTTTTTTTCCATGTCCTTCGGGCCTTCGGAACAGGCGACGTCCACGGCCTCGAATTTTTCCTTAAGTTCCTTTTCGGCGAACTTCACGTATTTGTTGATCTTCCCCTTTCCGCTCTGCGGATTATAGAGAAACAAACACTTCATTTCGCGTGGACTTTGAAACCCCTCGAACGGAGCCAGTTGTCCGCAAGGTCCACCCACGCCTGTACGTTCTTATTGCATTTTTTATCGTTTTCGCTGAGCGACGTTTCTATGTTGGAAAGGCTCAGCCCGTGCGCGCCGCGCTCGAAAACGTGCAGTTCGAAAGGCACGCCGTGTTCGTAATAGGCGCTCGCCATGCAGAGCGCGTTATAAACGGGCACCGCGCCGTCCTCCTTCGTGTGCCACATGAACGCGGGCACGCTTTCGTTGGTAACGCGTTTTTCCAAAGAAAGTTTCTGATAGAGCGTCTTTTTACCGCCCGTAATGACGTTGAAGGAACCTAAATGGCCGTAGCGGCTGTCCGAAGTGATGACGGCGTAAGAGAGAATGACCGCGTCCGGCTTTACCAGTTCGAGCTTATCGGACGGAAAAGCCTTTTTCACCGCGTCGTCCCCGGTCATGGTGGCGAGCATGCCTACGAGGTGCCCGCCCGCGGAAAATCCCACCGCGCAAACGTGGTTGGGATCGACAAAATATTTCGGGGCGTTCTCCCTGATATAAACAACCGCCATGCACGCCTCGATCAGCGGGACCGGAAAGGGCGTATTCAGCGAATATTCCAGCGTGAACGCGCTGTATCCCTTGCTCAGAAAACGGATTGCGACGGGTTCTTTTTCCCTGTCGGATAAAAATCCGTAGCCGCCGCCCGGGCAGACCAGCATGGCGGGGCGCTGCTTCACGTTCAGTTCGAGCGTGCCGTCGGGCACGTAGGTGTTGAGATACCCCAACGAGTTTTTTTTGCGTTTCAAGGAAAAATATTTGTATAAATCCACTCTTTCCTGTATCATTTCCGCATCTCCTCTGTTTCTATGCAATTATTTTGCATAATCAAAAAAATTATAACACACATGCGTTGAAATGTCCATATTTTAATTGTAATTTAATCGGAAATTTGATAAAATGATTTTATGAATTACCACATAGGCACGTCGCTCATTTTGCAGGAGTTCAAACCTTCCTGCGAATGTCCGCTGTGCAAAATCGAAAAAATCGTAGAAGAAAACATACTGTTTCAATTTCTGAACGACGCCGTGATGGAAGACGACACCCGCGCCCGCGTGAACAAACTCGGTTTCTGCGCGGACCATTTCGACATGCTCTTCGCGCGGCAGAATAAGCTGAGCGTGGCGCTCCAGTCCATTACGCGGACAAACGCGCTGAAAAAGGAAATTGCGGCAAAAGACGCCAAGAGCGCGAAGAAAGCGGCGGAATCTCTGAAAAAACTGACGTCTACCTGCATTGTTTGCGATATCGTAGGCGACCACATGACGCGCTACGCCAAGACCGTGGCGCAGCTCTACGCCAACGAGGGCGATTTCCGCGATCGGCTGCTTTCCACAAAGGGCTTTTGCATGAAACATTACGCCATGCTGCTGGAACACTCCGCCTGCGCGGGCGGCAGAGCGAAAAGCTATCTCGCGGATTTGTGCGCCCTGGAAAAAAGGCATCTCGACCGCATGACGGACGAACTGCAATGGTTCTGCGACAAGCACGACTACCGCAACCGGGAAAAACCGCTCGGCGCCTCCGCCGACGCGCTGCCCCGCATACGGGTAAAGCTCTACGGAGAGAAAAAGCAGTAACGGAAAAACAAATAAAGGCGCGGCCGAAAAAGCCGCGCCTTTCCTTATTCTTCTTTCTTTTTCTCGCGGCGCGCACGGATATTCGCAAGCGCTTTATCGTACAGCTTCGCGCCGAAAATACCGACCAGCACGCCGATCGCCGAACCTATCGCGGCGCCCGCAAGCACGTCCGTAAGATAGTGCACGCCGAGATAGAGCCGCGAAAAGGCGATTACCGCCGCAACGGCGTACGTCCACGCGCCCTTGCCCCTATAGAGCACGGCGAGCACCGACGCGCCGCAGAAACACACGGCGCTGTGCCCCGACGGGAAAGACCAATCCGTGGGGATTTTATAGTTGATGGAGTTGAGAAAGTCCAAAAGGGCTTCCGACTCCGTAAACGGCCTGGGCCGCGCGACGACGTTTTTCAAAAACAAATTGACGATCAGCACGTCGGCGATGAGCGCGGCGGCCATGATCACTCCGCCCTTCCTCGTTTTGGGAAAAATCAGAAAAACCGCCGCCGTAACGATGCAAATGGCGCCTACCTCACCTAAAAACGTGAAAGCCAGCATGATGTACGTCAAAGCGGGCGTGTGTATCGCCTGCAGGCTTTCCAGAATCGCGATTTCCATGTTGCAGTTTATACCTCGGGTTTAATAGTTTTTATCGCTTTGTCCGTGTCGAACAGCATCCAGGGCGAAAGATCCTTGGGCGGCTGTATTTTAAATACCATTCGCTCCTTCGTGACGGGGTGGGAAAACGCCAGATGATACGCCCAGAGGGCGAGATTTCCCTTCACGGCTTTTTCCCCGCCGTAGCGCATGTCGCCGTAAACGGGACAGCCGATGGAACTCATCTGCACCCGTATCTGATGGCTTCTGCCCGTGTGCAGGCGCACCTCGGCCAGCGCAAGCCCTTTCTGCGTTTCGAGAATTTTATAATCGAGTTCGGCGTACTTCGCCCCCGCGGTCGTCGCCGCGGCGAGGTACACCATATTGTTGATGGGGTTCTTTTTCAGATAATTTTTCAGCGTGGCGCGCTCCTCTCTCGGCGTATCCGCCAGCACGGCTAAATATTTCTTTTCAAAATCGCCGCTCTTCATCTGTTCGGAAAGCCGCGCCGCCGCTTTGGAACTTTTGGCAAACACCATCACGCCCCCCGTGGGCCTGTCCAGCCTGTGCACCAGCCCCAAATAGACGTTGCCCTGCTTGCCGTATTTTTCCCGTATATATTCCTTTATATACGTCAGCATATCCTTATCCCTGCTCTCGTCCTCGCAGGTCGGCACGTTCTGCGGTTTCAGCGTCACGATAATGTGATTGTCCTCGTATAAAATGATAAGCTCTTCCATGTTTATCCCTGTTTTCTCCAAAGCCCGCTGCACCCGCACGGCAGAACGATGCCCTCTTCCGTATTCAGCCCCACCTCGTAAGCCTCGGCGCGGCCGCCGCGGCCTTTCAAATTGAGCGCAAGTATGTTTTCTATGACCTGCGGCTGCAATCCCGTCGTGTACGAATTGATGAGGAAGAAAAGCGGATCTTCCGAAAGCACTTCCGTGCACAGCTTCACCAGCGGGAAAAGCTCGCTTTCCAGTTTCCACATCTCGCCGTTCGGACCGCGCCCGTAGCTCGGCGGATCCATGATGACGGCGTCGTATTTTCTGCCGCGGCGGATTTCGCGCTGCACAAACTTTTTGCAGTCGTCCACGATAAAGCGCACCCGCGCGTTCTCCAGCCCCGAAAGGCGGAGGTTCTCGCCCGCGCGCTCCACCATGTTTTTCGCCGCGTCCACGTGGCACACGTTCGCCCCCGCCGCCGCGCAGGCGACGGTCGCGCCGCCCGTATAGGCAAAGAGGTTCAAAACGTTTATCTCCCTGCCCGCGCCGCGGATGAGCTCGCCCATCTTATCCCAGTTGACGGCCTGTTCGGGGAAAAGCCCCGTATGCTTAAAGCCCATAGGCCGCACCTTGAATTTCAGATCTTTATAGCCGATCACCCATTCCTCGGGCATTTTCGCGTATTTTTCCCAGGCGCCGCCCCCGCCCTTTTTCACGTACTTCGCCGCGAGGCCGGGATAGCGCTCCATATCGACAAAGGACGGCCAAATGACCTGCGGGTCCGGCCGCAGCAGTACCACGCCGCCCCAGCGCTCCAGCTTATAGCCGTCGCCCGTGGCGATGACCGAATAATCTTCCCAGCAAGCAGTCTTCATCATTTTGCCTTACTGATACTAATTGTACACGTTTTGCCGTTAATGTCAAGCCCTTTTCGGAAATCTCCGCCGGCGCCGAAGGTTACTTTGTCCGCGAGAACCGCCGCGGCGACGTTTCCCTTTTCAAACAGCTTTTCGATATCCCTTTCCGCCTGCACGAAAATTTCTATCCTGTCCGTCACTTCGAAGCCGGCCTCTTTTCTCATGGTCTGGATCTTGGAAACGAGTTCGCGCTCGTTGCCCTCCTCGATGAGTTCTTCCGTCAGGTTCGTGTCGAGCACCACGGTCATGCCCTTGTCGCTCTGCGCGACAAAGCCTTCCAGACTGCTCGAAGAAACGAGAATGTCCTCCTCCGCGAATTCGAATTCCGCGCCCTCGTAACTCGTTTTGTAAACTTTGCCCGCGCGCACGGCCGCGACCACCGCGGCGGCGTCGCACGTTTCGAGGAATTTTTTCACGAGGCCGAGGTTCTTGCCGTACTTCGGGCCGAGCGTTTTAAGCTGCGGCTTCAAGTTGTATTTCACGAAACGGCCCGCGTCGTCGAGGTATTCCACCTCCTTGACGTTGAGCTCGTCCTTGGCGATTTTCAAAAGTTCCTCCGAGAGGGAGAACTTCCTGTCCGCGCTGACGAAAAGTTTCGCCAGAGGCTGGCGGTTCTTCAGGTTGCCCGCGTTCCTGCACGCCCTGCCGAGCACCACGATGTTCAGCACTTCCTCCATGCCCTCTTCGAGCTTCCCGTCTATAAAGCTTTCGTCCGAAACGGGGAAACGGCACAGGTGCACGGATTCGGGCGCGTCCTTATAAAAGGCGGGCACGAGATTACGATAGATGCTTTCCGCCATGAACGGGGTATAGGGCGCGGTAAGTTTTGCCAGCGTTACCAGCACGTGATAAAGCGTGGTGTACGCCGCCGCCTTGTCCTCGGTCATTTCCTTGCCCCAGTAGCGCTCGCGGCCGCGGCGTACGTACCAGTTGGAAAGCTCGTCCGTAAAGTCCTGTATCGCGCGGCTGCTCTCGAATATCTTGTATTCGTTCAGGTATTTGTCCACCTTCGCGGTAAGCGTGTTCAGCTTGGAAAGTATCCACTTATCCATCAGCGAAAGGCGGCAATTTTTGAGTTCGTACTTCGACGGGTCGTAGCCGTCGATATTCGCGTAGAGCACGAAGAACGCGTAGGTGTTCCACAGCGTGCCCATGTATTTTCTCTGCCCTTCGGACACCGCCTCCGCCGAAAAGCGCGACGGCAGCCATGGCGCGGAAGCCGTATAGAAATACCAGCGCACCGCGTCCGCCCCCTGCTTGTCGAGAACGGACCACGGGTCAACCACGTTGCCCTTGTGCTTGCTCATCTTCACGCCGTTCTTATCGTTGACGAGGCCGAGCACGATGCAGTTTTTGAACGATGATTTATCGAACAGCAGCGTGGAAATGGTCATGAGCGTATAGAACCAGCCGCGCGTCTGGTCGATGGCCTCGGAAATAAAGTCGGCAGGGAAATGCTTTTCGAACGCCTCCTTGTTTTCAAACGGATAATGCAGCTGCGCGAACGGCATGCTGCCCGAATCGAACCAGCAGTCTATCACTTCCTTTTCCCGCACGTACGTACCGCCGCACTCGCACTGCCAGGTACAGCCGTCTATATACGGGCGGTGCAGTTCGATATCGCCTTCGATACGGCAAAGTTCTTTCAGTTCCCGTTTACTGCCGATCACGTGCATCTTTCCGCACTTGTTGCAGATCCACACGGGCAGCGGCGTGCCCCAGTAACGCTCTCTCGAAAGCCCCCAGTCGATCACGTTTTCGAGGAAGTTCCCCATGCGGCCGTGCTTGATGGTTTCGGGCATCCAGTTGACCGACTCGTTGCTGTTTAAAAGCCTGTCCTTGACGGCCGTCACTTTGATAAACCAGCTCGAACGGGCATAATACAGAAGCGGGGTATCGCACCGCCAGCAGAACGGATAGGAGTGCTCGTACATCATTTCCTTGACCAGCCTGCCGTCCGCCTTCATGTCCTCGATGATGAGCTTGTCGGCGTCCTTGCAGAACACGCCCGCGTATCTGCCGCAGTTTTCCGTCAGCCGTCCGCGGTCGTCCACGAGCTTCACGAAAGGCAGATTATACCTTCTGCCGATCTCCGCGTCGTCCTCGCCGAACGCGGGCGCGATATGCACGATGCCCGTGCCGTCGGTCAGCGTAACGTAATCCCCGTTAGTTATATAATACGCTTTTTCCTTGAAAGAACCTTGAGCGAAAGGAAAAAGCGGCAGGTATTCTTCGCCCTCGTAATCCTTTCCCTTTTTGGTGGAAATAAGTTTGTATTCCTCGAACAGCGAAGAAATGAGCGCGTTCGCCATGACGTAGCGCACGCCGTCCGCCTCGATCTCGGAATAGTCCTCCTCCGCGTTCATACAGAGTGCGACGTTGGAAGGCAGCGTCCAGGGCGTGGTCGTCCATGCGAGGAAATATTTATCCTCGTTTTTCGCCTTGAACCGAACGAAAACGGACTTTTCCTTCACGTCCTTATACCCCTGCGCCACTTCGTGGCTGGAAAGCGCCGTGCCGCAGCGCGGGCAGTAGGGCACGATCTTGTGTCCCTTATACAAAAGCCCCTTTTCCGCGATCTTTTTAAGCGCCCACCATTCCGATTCGATATAATTGTCCTCATACGTGACGTAAGGGTGCTCCATGTCCGCCCAGAAACCCACGCGGTCGCTCATGCGCTCCCATTCGCCCTTGTACTTCCAGACGCTTTCCTTGCATTTTTTGATAAACGGCTCGATGCCGTATTTTTCTATTTCCTGCTTGCCGTCGATGCCGAGGGACTTTTCCACTTCCAGTTCCACGGGCAGGCCGTGCGTATCCCACCCCGCCTTTCTCAGCACGTGGAACCCCTTCATCGTGCGGTATCTCGGAATGATGTCCTTGATGGCGCGCGTTAAAATATGCCCGATATGCGGCTTGCCGTTTGCCGTCGGCGGGCCGTCGTAAAAGGTGAACTCCTCGTTCCCCTCGTTCTGCTTTACGCTCTTTTCAAAGATCTTGTTTTCCTTCCAGAATTCTAGAACTTTCTTTTCCTCGCCTACGAAATTCAGCGACGTGTCTACTTTCTTATACATTGTATAACTCCCGTAAAAATTAAAAAAAAGCGCGTTCAACTGCAAGAGACGAACGTGCCGCGGTACCACTCTTATTCGCAAAAAGCGCCCTTATTCCCTTAACGCGGGATACGCGCGCGGTTACTGATAAATTTCCCCGCGCGGGCTGAAAGGGGATACCCCGCAAAACGCCGTTGCCGCCTTGCACCGCCGCGGCTCGCTGAAAACGCTTTTTTTACGGGACCTGTCCTTCGTCATCGCCTTTGAGATAGGTTATAGAACGATTATACAAAATTTATCATAAAAAGTCAAAGTATTTAAGAAAATTTCGGCAAATAACTTGCCAATTTTAAAATTTTAAGGTAAAATGATAATGCTGTGCTAAGCGGGGAGCTAGCGGTGCCCTGTACCCGCAATCCGCTACAGCGGGGCTGAATGTCTTTCGCGGCTTGCATTGTGCGAGGCTGCGGCGAGTAAGGAATGTTGATTTTAAGGTCTTATGCAACGGACTGCCGTGAACCGTGTCAGGATAGGGATATAGCAGCACTAAGCGGTGAGGTTCGTGTGCCATAAGGTAGCTTTAAAGGAGTTACCTGCCCGTTTCACGCTCGGGCTTTGCCTGTCAACAAAGAATGCACAGTTTTTTCGCAGAAAAAAGCCGTCCTTTCGGACGGCTTTTTTTGTTTTAGCGTATGTCGCAGAAAAGCGCGTTCATGCGCTCTTTCAGCACGCGCACGTGCAGTTCTTCGTCGAGTTTTATCCGCGCTATGACGGCGGACACTTCCTCGTTGCACAGTTTGCAGAGGATTTTATCGTAATTTTCGATGGCGCAGAGCTCCCCCGCGAGATCGTCCATCAGCATCTTTCTTACGCTCTTGGAATAGCTAATCGCCGATGCGGAGAAAAAATTAAATCCGTTCGGCGGGTATGCCGTTACATATACGGGGTCGGCGCCGAGCTTCAAAAGCATGTTGCCGAGTATGTCGAGGTGGTGCATCTCCGTGATCGCTATGCCGATCAGTATATCGGCCGTTTCGTCGTCGCAGCGGCCTTTGAAAATAAAGGAATGATATAAATATTGCAGAACCGCCGAAAGCTCGCTGTGCGCCGAAGCGTACGCGGGAAAGACGATTTTCGCGCTTTTCAGATCGCAGGAAATACAATCGAGCGATGGGTACGGCAGATCGAGCTGAATAGATTTGAACATATTCGCCCCCTTTTCGTGTTTTCTATCATCATATGAAAATTCCGCGTTTTTTGCCCCCGACGCTCGAACGGCGCGTAAAAAAATAAAAAATTTACAAACATTTGTTTGACAAATACGGTGCGCCGCGCTATAATATAAACAAATGTTCGCAATAAAGACAATCGGGAGCGGGAAGATGTTAGACGAGAAACGGCTGAAAATATTGACTGAATCTGCGAAATACGACGTTTCCTGTTCGTCGAGCGGTTCCAAACGCGCCAACACGAAAAACGGGCTTGGCAACGCCAGTTTCTGCGGGATATGCCATAGTTTCACTTCGGACGGGCGGTGCGTTTCCCTGCTGAAAATACTGATGAGCAACAAATGCGCTTACGATTGTCAATACTGCGTGAACAGGCGGAGCAACGACGTGCCCCGCGCCTCCGCCACGCCGGACGAGATATGCACGCTCGTTATGGAATTTTACAAGAGAAATTATATAGAAGGGTTGTTTTTATCCTCTGCGGTCGAGCGCTCCCCCGACAGGACGATGGAACTTCTGCTCGAAACCGTGATCAAACTGCGGAGGCAGTATTGTTTCAACGGATATATCCATTTAAAAGGCATACCAAACGCCGATCCCCTGCTCATAGAGCGGGCGGGCGCGTATGCGGACAGAATGAGCTTCAACGTCGAACTTCCCAGCGAACGTAGCCTGAAACTGCTCGCGCCGCAGAAAAGCAAGGCGGCCATTATAAAGCCGATGCGCATGCTGACTGCAGATATCGCGCACAAACGGGCGGAACGCAGCAAATTTCTGCCGGCAGGTCAGACCACGCAGATGATCGTGGGCGCCAGCCCCGAAACGGACGGGCAAATCCTCCGCCTGACCGAAGGGCTGTACGATACGTACCGCCTGAAACGCGTATACTATTCGTCGTATGTGCCCGTTAATTTCAAAAACGCCAACCTGCCCGCGGTCAACGCAAAGCTTCTGCGGGAACATAGACTGTACCAGGCCGACTGGCTGCTGCGGTTCTACGGGTTCACGGCGGGCGAAATCGTCGGGGAGGACGGTTTTCTGGAGGAAGAATACGACCCCAAATGCGCATGGGCCCTGCGGCACATGGACAAATTCCCCGTGGAGGTGAACGCCGCCCCCGTGGAAACGCTGGTGCGCGTGCCCGGCATAGGCATACGCACTGCCTACCGCATACGGGAAGCGCGCAAATACGCCCGCCTCGGTTACGAGGACCTGAAAAAGATGCGCGTAGTGCTCAAACGCGCGCGGCATTTCATCACGGCGGGCGGGAAATTTTACGGCGAGGAAAACTACGGCCGCCTGCGCGGCGCGCTGCTCCTCACGGAGCGGACGGACAACGCCGAACAGCTATCCTTTTTAAACGGTCAGGAAATCGTAAAAAGCGTGATCACGGGGGAATTATGACGGTTTATCTCTGCGACGACACGCCCGACGGCTTTTATTCCGCCGTATTCAGGGCGTACGGGGACAAAAACACCGACGCGGACGTCAGCACGCTCGCCGCGTACCAGGGAACGCTGGACACCGTTTTCGTGCGGGTGCAGACCGACGCGGCACACGCCCTGCGCGTGAAAAACGCCGTTTGCCGCTGCGGCGGCTACAAGGCGTGCAAGGACGTGGAAAGCGCCCTGCGCTCGGATTGCCCCGAAAAGGCGGGGATCGCGTTCCGCTACGTAAAGCGCCTGCTTAAAGAAAAACGGGACATCAGCCGCTGTTATTCTTTCGACGAGGTCATGCCTTTCGGCACGCTTGTGGACAAGGTATGGACGGAACGGCACCGCTTTACGGGATTTCTGCGTTTCGAAGAAACGGCGGGCGGCATTCTCTACGCCGCGTATACGCCCGACAACGACATTACGGACATACTCGCGCCGCATTTCGTAAGGCGGCTCAACATGCCCTTCGTCATACACGACAAGCGGCGCGGCCGCTTTGCCGTATGGAACGGAAAAGAACTCGCCGATTTTTACACCGACGCCGCGCCCGACATAAAACTTTCGGATGCGGAAAAGCAGATCGAATCGCTTTGGAAAGGATATTTCAAAGCGGTTGACCTGAAAGCGAGGCCGCACAAAAAGCAGCAGGACGGGTA
>UQZE01000032.1 GCA_900545325.1 uncultured Eubacteriales bacterium | reverse complement strand
CATTCGCCGCTGTCTTCATTTGAAAATCCGCTGAGCAGAACGATGTCTGCCGCCGTCAAAAATACCTCGGCGGAAGGCGTATCGTATTTACGTTTCATCATTTTCCTTTCTCCTTTTCTTTTTCCGTATAACGATCGGGATAGTTACGGCCGCCGCGATGAGCAGCACCGCGCCCGCGATCGTGCAGTACAGCCATGCGTCGCTTCCCTTGCCGACCTCGTTCATTTCCGCGACCGCCTCGTTATACGCGCGGTTGGCTCCGCCGGCCGTAGTCGCTTTTCCGATGTTTTCCGCCCCGCTTTCATATATTTTTTTCAATTCTTTTTTCGCAAGTATGCTAAATCCCTCTTTTGAAAGGGCAAGATAAAATTCTTTGAGCGCAGCGGCTTTCGCCGTCTTTATCTCTTCCACCTGCGCGGCCTCTTCCTCGATCGTCGGCACGTTTTTCACCGTTTCGAGCACTTTCGCCTTATACGCTTCGAGATCGGTGCCGAATTCTATTGTTTTCAACTCCTCTTTCGCGTTTTCTATGGCGTTTATGATAACAAGCTGGTTATCCGCCGAATACTTGCTCGTATCGAGAGAAAAATAGTACTCGTAAAGCTCTTCTCCGATCTTTTCCGCCCTGTCGCGGAACTCCCCGTAGGCGGAAAAATCGAACCGCAGATCTTCCTTGTATGCCGAAACATCGTAGGAAAATACGGGCAGGAACTTACTGAACGAGCGGCCGACCGAGTCCGTTTTCAGCACAAAAGTCAGTTTGTCGCCCGCTTTCAGGTGAATTTCCTGCGCGATCTCGCCGGCGGATATTTTCGTTGTGTTTTCCGCGGAAGGGAAATCCGCGCTCTTCAATAGCACGTCGTACCTGCCGTCGCTCACGTAAGTTTCCGCCGTGGCCTTATTGGAAAGACTGTCCGCGTTCGCTTCGGGATTGTCTATGGCGAATTTCACGTTTTCCGAAAATGAAAAGGTGAATATCAGCCCGAAATCTTTACTGATGCGTATGAGATTATCGTTGATGTGGGCCGAAGTATAGCCGAGCGCATTGTACGTTTCCTCGCTGCCAAGCCCGTTTTCCGATTTGACGAGTTTAAAATTCAAGGGCGATTCCTTAGTACCGTACTGCAGGTTGAATTCCGCAATTCCTTCCGTACAGAGCGTTCCCTCGCTCCCTGCATTGATCTTTTCCGTAACGGCGAGAACGATGTCCTTGCTCGTCAGTTCGGCCGCCTCCGCCGATACGCGCGGCGCGGTTGCAATGTAAAAACAGAACGCCGCCGCGACGGCGAATACAGGCAATAAAAATTTCTTCATATATTATCCCTCACTCTTCCTCGTAATAACGGACGAAAGCGTCCGCCATGCGGCGCCCGAAATCGCGCAGCTCGCCGGGCATATACGGAGCGTCCCTGTTCCCGAAATAGGGATGTTCGAACGTAAAGGCGAGTTCCGCGCCATGCGCGATAAAAAAGCTCAGCGAATCGGGACGGCTGCCTTTGTTCCAGTGCGTACCGAAAATGATGTTGTCTTTCCGTTTGTATTCGATGGCGGCGCCCGCCGTTTCCCTTTCGAGGATATCGGAAAACCGCCTTTGCGCACCGCTGATGCGTTCGTCCCCTTCGATCAGGCTCATGCGATCGTGAATGCCTCCGTATTTTGCGGGGCTGTGGAGGTCGGCGCCGAAACGTATGCCACGGTTTCCATAGCGCGCGTACAGGGCTTTGGTTACGTTATAAAGGGGCTGCGGAAGGTAATCGCGGTTATGGTCGTGCGGGGCTCGGCTCTTGCCCTGATCGCCGTCCTCCACGCCGTCGAGATCGACGAACGGCACGATATCCAGCGCGAAGTCCCGGCCGATCGCGTTGTCCTTTTCCGTAAGGCGCGAGATCAGACCTTCGAGCGCATACGAAGCCGCAGACTCGCACGCATGATGGCGCGCCGTGATGAGGAACACGTTTTCCGACCGCCTGTTCCCCGTTTCGTACAAAAAAAGGTCGCGCCCGCGCTCCGTTTTACAAAAAAAGCATTTTTTTATAGAAACGCCGCCCGACAGAAATTTTTCGAAATCCTTTTCCGTATAGGGCAGAGAAAAGGAAAAATAAACCTTTTTTCCCTTTTGAAAGGGATATTTGAAGGAGTTTCTCGAAATAAACGTGAGGTTTTTATCGTAAAACCAGTTTTCGCGGTCGAAACTGAGCGCAACGCCCCACGGGCCGATAACGTCGCCGTTTACAAATTGAAAAACATATTCTCCGTCTTCGTCCGTTTCCGCGCCGAAACACCAGTAAAACCACCATTCCGAAGTATCCCGTATTTCCTGTTCGATACTGACGTTTTTTCCGTTTACGGAACGAACGCGGATATTGCCGCCCGCAAAGTTTTTAAAAATGTCGATCATTTTCCGCCCCTTTTATTTTTGATTTTTCGTTGACTTGAACGATCATTTATATTATCATATAAGAAAAGGCCGATTTCCTTAGAAATTCTGCCTAAAAACTTTAAAATTGTGCTATTCGGGGATTTTACGATGGAAAAACTGCTCAACGAGATAAAAAATTATATGGATTTTCTCGAAGAAGACTTCGGTCTGGACATTTCGGTGTGCGACACGCACGAAAAACTCTTTCCGTACATGATGCAGATCGCTCCCTATAATTCGCATAAAAATTTTTACTGCACCTACCTCAAAAAAGAACACAAACTGCAGCGGGAATGTATACGGATGCAGCTCATGGTGCGAGCAAAGCTGAGTTCGGCCGACTTCTTTTCCGGTACCTGCTACACGGGAATGCACGAATATGTGTTCAAGATAGAACACGACAACGAATATCTCGGTTTCGTGAGCGTGAGTTCGCTTTGCGCAAACAGAAAAAAATCGGAACACCGCGTGAAAAGGATAAGCGAAAAATACGGCTTCAAATACGACGAACTGCAAAAACTCTACAATATCACGGTGAAAGACGAAAACAAAAACCCCGCGTATTACGCGAGGCTGATAAAACCTTTGTGCAGACTGGTCGAACTTTTATATATCGTAGTGAACCGCCCCGCGGAAAAGAAAAACGACAATATCATCTTCAACCGCATACTCGCCTATATTCTCGAAAACTACAACACGCAGATCGCCATAGACGACATTGCGGACGCCCTCCATTACAGCCGTTCGTACATAAGCCATCTGTTTTCGGCAAAGCGTAATCAGTCCATCATGTTCCACGTGAACGACCTGCGCATTCAGAAAGCCAAGGAACTTTTGAGAAAGACAGATTTTTCCATTACGGAGATCGCCTATCAGGTGGGCTACAACGATTCCAACTACTTCGCCTCCATATTCAAGAAATACGCGAAGATCACGCCGAGGCAGTACCGCAGGCAGAACGTTACGCCCCAAACACCCGACGCATGAAGTCGGACAGCACCTCCTCCGCACAGACGTAATCCGCAACGCAAACTTCCCCGCCGAAAGAAGAATTTTTATAATAACCGTTCAGGCTGAGGTTGAGAGTATATCCGTTTGCAGGTTTATCCCCGCAGACAACGAAAACGCGCTGTTTCGCAAAGTGCAGGAAGTCGGGGCGGATCTCCGCGTACACCGCGAGCGGATCGTGCAGGGTGATGTCCGCGCCCCGCTTTTCTATCCATTCCGCGGCATACCGCGCGATACGGCGGCCGACGGGGTCTTCCGCGGCGAACAGGATTTTTTGCCGCGCGTTGTTGAGTTTGACCTTTTCCGTTACGTCCGTACCTACGCAGAAGAGCGGCAGGCCGCTTTCAAACACTATCTTCGCGGCGGCGCTGTCGCTTAAAATATTCCACTCCAGCTTGGAATGAAAATAGTTGCCGCCCATGATGATTATTTTTTTCACCTTTTCCATCGCCGCGCGGTCTTTCAGTATCGCACGCGCGATATTCGTGAGCGGCCCTATCCCGACGAGAACGATCTCGTTCGGGTATTTTTTTACCGTTTCCAGCAGAAATTCCACGGCGCTGTCCCCGCCGCGGAAATCTCTTTCGTTATCGGCGGCAAAACCATCCGTTTCTCCGCCGAGCAGGATTTCCCCCTCCCGCGCGCCCTCGAACGGCTGCATGCAGCCCGCGAAGACGGGCGCGTTGATCCCTTTCAGCGAAAGCAGTTTCTTTACCTCCCGCGCGCGCGAAAGCGTATCGCGCATAACGGTGGTAACGCCAGCGAGTTCCGCTTCGGGAGAATTCATCAAAAGGGCGACGGCAAGCGCGTCGTCTATATCGTCGCCGATATCGGTATCGAGAAATATCTTTATCTTTTCCATACGTCCATGATTTTATCATAAATCGGAAAAATGTCAATACTCCGTTGAAATCCCTGCACAAAAACGAATAAACAGAGCATAATTTTCCTGTTTTTACAAAATACGGCGGGGCTTTCCGCCCCGCCGCGCCTTTATTATTTTATCAAGTTCGCATACAGTTTTTCGCCAGGTCCGTATAAAATATACAGGCCCGAAAGCAGGGCGGCGACCGAGAGTACGGCGATCACCGCCAGTCCCAGCCAGGCGTTCACGCCCGCGAGCAGGAAGCCGACCGCGCCGAACGCTATCGCAAGCAAAAGATCTGCGAGCATCGTGAAGATACAGGATTTGGAACGCTTGACGGGAATGGTTTCGTTTTCCCATTCGAGCATGGGAAAGCAAAGATTGATCAGCAGTCCCACGATGCCGAACGTGAAGGACATCGCCGTGCCGAAGACGACCGCGCCGACGATATAAAACGCGTTGAGACCCAGCACCGCGCCGAACGCAACGGTGATGACGAAAGACGGCAGGGTTTCCACCAGCGCATGCACGAGCAGTTTCGCGTTGAGCACGGTCGAGGCGGAAAGGGGCGCGGAACGCAATATCCACAGGTTTTTGCCTTCGAGCGATATGCTGCAGTACGTCGTGGGCGTAATGCCGGAAAAAAAGCTCAGCAATCCGAGCACGAGCGCCGCCTGCATGCCGTATCCCGCCAAACTCGCGCGCAGAGCCGCAAGATCGAAGCCGCCCGTACCGAAAAGCACGACGAACGGCATGACGAGCATGAGGATAGGACCGCAGAGCGTATTCATCGCGTATACGGGGCTGTTGAACAGCCGCTTCAATTCCTTGACGAAAACGGCCTTCAGCTTGCCCGCGGTCTTTTGTTCCCTGAACTTATATTTCGAGCGCGTTCTGTGCGATAAGACGAGCGTGTTGATTTTGGTGAAATTTTTCCCTATGAACAGGCAGGGCAGCGCGAACAGCGCCGCGCTCGCCAGCGAATAGAGCGCGGCGATCCACAGCTTGCCGTAAAGCGCCGCGGCAAACGCCAAGCCCGACGCCATGTTGGCGACGTCCTCCGAGGCTGCGTCCCCCCGAAAGGCGTACGGCGCAATGAACGCCGCCAGAAAAATCGCGACGAACAATACGGTCTGAATGATGTTTTTATGTTTCATTCGCGCCGTGCAGAGCGCGAGCAGCGTGCCTAAAAACACGGCGACGGTGGTCGGCAGCAAGGGCGTGAAGAACATAAGCAGCAATGTCGAAAGGTGCGTTTCCGCAGAAAAGCCGAGGTACGCCGCGCCGAAAAGCCAAAACGGCACCGTGAGCGCGACGACTGCACCGAGGTTGCTCAGATATAAAAAGAGTATTTTGGACAGGGCGATATGCCACGTCTTTACGGGCAGGCTTACCGTCATTTCGTAATCGCGGAAGCCGAAAATCTTGCCGTTCACGTTGGCCACGGAAAAGAAAAACAGCAGGATATTGGAAAGCAGAAAGATGAAAGACATATACAGCGCGCCCTTCTGCTCGTATTGAATTTCTGCAAATGCCGCGGCGAATATCCACGCGTAAAAGAAAATCAGCCCTTCTATCAGCAGAAATAAAAGCGCGACGCCCGCGATCCCGCCGCCGAGCGAAAGAGCCTTGTCCTTCCGCTTGCTGTGCAAAAGTTTATTGATGCCGAAAGAGCCCATGAACTGCATTTTCAGTAAAACGCCGAGTTTATTTTTCATTGTACAGCTCCAGGAAAGTTTCTTCCAGCGATTCGTTGCCGATCACGTCCTGCGTATCGCCGTTGGCGACCAGCCTGCCGCCCTTGATGATGGCAATTTTGTTGCAGAGTTTTTCTGCGACCTCCAAAACGTGCGTGGAAAAGAAGATAGCTCCGCCTTCCGCGCAGATGTCGCGCATGATTTCCTTCATGGAATAGGTCGCCTTGGGATCCAGCCCGACGAAAGGTTCGTCCATCACAAGCAGTTTCGGCTTATGTACGAGCGCGCCGATGATGACGAGTTTCTGTTTCATACCGTGCGAATAGGAAGAAACGATGTCGCCGAGATTGTCCGTAAGTTCAAAGAGCGCGGCGTATTTTATTATAAGTTCGTTGCGCTGCTCTTTGCCCACGCCGTAAATATCGCTGATAAAGTTGAGATACTGTATGCCCGTAAGCTGAGGATACAAATCGGGATTGTCGGGAATGAACGCCATTACCTGTTTGCAGGCGAGCGGTTCCAGCTTTATGGAATGACCGTCCACGAGGATATCCCCCTCCTCGAACGCGAGCACGCCGCACACCGCTTTGAGCGTGGTAGACTTCCCCGCGCCGTTGTGGCCGATAAAGCCGTAAATGTCCCCCGCCTCCACGTCAAGCGTCAGACCGTCCACCGCTTTTTTCGTACCGCCGTAAACTTTTGTAAAGTTTCTGATCTCCAAAACTCCCATACCGAACCTGCCTTTTCATTAATATGGATACGAACACGTTCCCCGCCGTCAGCCCGATCATCACGATATACACCCACAGCATAAAGACGACGACGGCCGTCAAATTCCCGTAAAGGTCGGTGTAAGACGCAAAGTAATGCAGGTACGCCGCGAACCCTATGCTGCCCAATACGGCAATGGCGAGCGTAACGAGCGCCCCCAAAAGCACCGCCCTGAATTTGTTTTTCAGCGGGCAGATGAACATATCCAACGTTATTATTATAGCATATGCCGCGAGAATTACAAGGAAATTCAGCGAAATTTTTTCCGCAAGACTGTCCGCCGCGCCGAAAGAGAGAAAAAAACCGAGTTTTTTGCTCAGAATTATGGCCACTCCCGCAACGAGGAACACAAGGAACACCAGAAAGAGAGCGAGAAAGGCGAACGCCTTGCGCAGCAGGGAATTCTGCCGGCGTTCCGCCCCGTAGATCAAATCGCCGTCCTTCAGCATGTACGAAAAGAGGCGCGAGGAAGAATAGAGCGAAGTCAGTATGAGGATAAAGGTAGCCCCCTTGGAGGCGTCCGAGGCGACGGAAACGATCATTTTCAGCCCCTCGCCCAGTTCCGCGGGCATGTCGGAGAGCAGAAAGCTGACGTCCACGCCGAAAAAGTCGAACGCCATGACGGTGAGCAGGACGAGCGGCACCGCGGACAGCAGAAAGAAAAACGCCCAGCTGCCGGAAATGAGAATGAGATTGCTGTCCTCCACCGTTTTCAATATTTTTTTTATAAAACCGACGATTCGTTTCACAACTACAGTTTACCCGATAATCCCTTGCGTTATGTACGGAGCATATGCCCGAAGGCGTATTTATGTGAAAGCGTTTTTTACCCGCGCCCTTTAAGTTATCCGTAAAACGGGGAAAAATCATACTTCGTAAAGAAAAAAACCCGCGCTTTTGCGCGGGATTTTTTTCAAATCGGTTCTACGTAAATTTTGTTATAGATCTCTTCATACTTGTCTTTGTAAAAGAGGTTGGTCCCGCTCGTCGTAATCGCGGCGGTCCCCGCCGCGACCGAACAGCGGAGCAGTTCCTCCATATCGGCGCCTTTCTCGATCTGCACGCACGCCGACGCGAGCATGGAATCGCCCGCGCCAACCGTGGAATTCACCGCGACGTTCGCGCTCTTGCAGTAAAAGCTTTTTATGCCGTCCGTCAAAATGGCGCCCTCGCTGCCGAGCGATACCATCACCATCTTCACGCCTTTGTTTAAAAGCGCGTAGGACGCTTTCAGAATGTCATACTTGGTGGACAGCGTATCCCCCGCAATATTTTCCAGTTCGCGCAGGTTCGGCTTTACCATGTAAAGATTTTCTTTTACGGCGAATTCCAGATTCGCCTTCTCGGTATCCACCACCTTTTTGACGCTTGCGGGCACGTTTTTCAGCACTTCGCCGTAGAACTCCGCGTTCACGCCCTTCGGAAGGCTGCCGCTCATGACGGCGATATCGCAGTCCTTTGCGAGCACTTTCACGAGATCGATCAGTTCCCGCTGTTTTTCCTCGCTCACCTCGTCGCCCTTGTCGTTGATCTCCGTGAGCATGGAACGCTTGTCGATAATCTTATAATTCACGCGGACGCTGCCCTTGTTCCACACGAACTTATGCGCAACGCCCTCCCGTTCGAGCGTCTGCTCGAACATCTTTCCGTTATTTTCGAACATAAACCCCGTCGCGAACGATTTTTCCTTCAACCGCGCGACGCCCATGGCCACGTTCAAAGCCTTGCCCGAATACGTTTCTACCTTGTTGCTGATACGGTTGAGCATACCCACGTTCAGGTTATCCAGCTCTATCGTACAATCCATGCTGGGATTCGGGCATATTGTCAATATCATGTTACTTCAAAACCTCGTTGAATTTATTTGTCCGCTTTCGCTTCCTTTATGATTTTCTCCTGCGCCGCGTAAGGCACTTCTTCGTAATGGTCGAACTCGCTTTCAAAGCGGCCGCGCCCCTGCGTCATGCTGCGGAGATCCGTGGCGTACCTGCTCATTTCCGCCAGCGGCACTTCGGCGTTGATGACCTGTTTTCCCTCGATGAGATCCATGCCGAGAATCCTGCCGCGGCGCTTGTTCATATCGCCGAGGATATCGCCCATATAGCTTTCGGGCACGATGACCTTTACTTTGTAGATCGGTTCGAGCAGCACGGGCTGCGCTTTCATGCAGGCGTCGTCATAGGCGAGTTTCGCCGCGGAAACAAACGCCACTTCCTTGGAATCGACGGGATGATACTTGCCGTCAAAGAGCGTGCATTTGATGTCGGTCATCGGATATCCCGCCAGAACGCCCTTTTTCACCGCCTCGCGCAGGCCCTTTTCCACCGCGGGAATGAACTGCCGCGGCACCGCGCCGCCGACGACCGCGTCCACGAATTCGAAAACGCCGTCCGCCGCACCCGGTTCGAAACGGATGTTGACCACGCCGTACTGCCCCGCGCCGCCGGATTGTTTCTTGTGCTTGCCCTCGGCTTCCGCCGTGCCCCTGATGGTTTCCTTATAGGCGATGCGCGGTTCGCTGAGAACGACCTCGCAGCCGAATTTCGCTTTCAGTTTCTTGCAAAGGACTTCGAGCTGCGTTTCGCCCTGGCCGCGGATGACCATTTCGCCCGTTTCCTTATCCTTTTCCACTTTGAAAGTAAGGTCCTCCTCGGAAAGCCTGTTCAGCCCCTGGAAGATCTTATCCTCGTCCCCGCTCTTGCCGGCATAGATCGCCATGGTCAGCACGGGTTTGGGGAAACCGATGGGCGGGAACTCAACCTTTCTGCTCTCGTCGCACAGGGTATCGCCCGTATTGGTCGCGTTCAATTTGCTCACGGCGCCGATATCTCCCGCCGAAAGTTCGTCCACGGCCTCCTGCTTTTTGCCTTTCAGTAGGTACAGCTGGTTGATCCGCTCCTTTTCGCCCGTCCGCACGTTCAGCACGCTCATGCCGCTCTTCAGCGTGCCCGAAAAGATGCGGAGCATGTTGAGCTTGCCGACGAAAGGATCGACCGTGGTCTTGAACACCTGCGCAGCAAAGGGCGCGGCCGCGTCGCACGGAATTTCCACACGTTCTCCCGCGGCGTTTTCCGCCGTTTCGGGCGCGGTTTCCTCGGGCGAGGGCATCAAATCCACGATCTCTTCCATGAGATTGATAACGCCCATGTTCTGCGTGGCCGAACCGCCCATCACGGGAATACAGTCGCCCGCCTCGATACCGATCTTTATGCCGGTGATGATGTCGTCGTTCGGCAGCGTACCCTCGTTGAAATACTTGTCGAGAAGTTCTTCGGAATTCTCGGCGGCGGCCTCCACAAGGCCGTTTTTAATGGCCTGCACCCTGCCCGCCATGTCCGCGGGAACGGGGATGGACACTCTGCCGCCCTTGGTGAATTCGTAGGCCTTGCTGGATATAATGGACACATAGCCGTTCATCTTGCCGTTCTGCATTATGGGCGCGTGCATCGTGGCGATGCGCTTGCCGTATTTATCCCTAAACGCTTCCACGGTGGAAACGAAATTCGCGTTTTCCTTGTCGATGCCGTTGATGAAGATGATGAGCGGCTTTTTATGGCGCAGGCAGTAATCCACCATTTTTTCCGCGCCTACGCTCACCGCGCTGTTCGCGTCCGCCACGAGCACCGCGCCCGTCGCCGCGCGCATGGCCTCTTCCGCTTCGCCCTCGAAATCGTAAAAACCCGGCACGTCGATGATGTTGATCTTCGTATCCCGCCACACGGTGTAAGCCACGGAGAGCGAGATGGAAATTTTCTTTGCGATCTCCTGTTCGTCATAGTCCATGACGGTGTTGCCGTCGGACGTTCTGCCCAGACGGTCGATCGATTTGCCGTTGAAAAGCATCGCTTCCGCAAGGGAGGTTTTACCCTCGCCGCTGTGTCCCACGATCGCTATGTTCCTGATGTTCCTTGCCTCGAATTTACTCATGATGTCCCTTTCCTTATCTTGAATTCGGCGGAAGATTTGCCCCCCGTTTTTCTCCGCCTCTTCTATTATATAAGATAACTTTGCGATTTTCAATAGCAAAATTCAAATTTTTTCCTTTTCCCGCAAAAATTTTTTCCGAAAAGAGAAATCCGCCCCGAAAAACGTTTTTCGGGGCGGCGTGAAAACCTTAGGCAAATCATTTGTTTATACGGGGTTTATTTTATATAGAGCGCGCGCATGGCGTTCAGAATGGCGAGCACCGCCACGCCCACGTCCGCAAAGACCGCGAGCCACAGCCCCGTTATGCCGAGCGCGCTCAAAACGAGTATCGCGGCTTTGACCGCCAGGGCGAAAACGATATTCTGCAAAACGATTTTCATCGTCTTTTTAGCGATCCGCCGCGCCTTACCCAACCCGCGCAGATCGTCGTGCATGAGCACCACGTCCGACGCCTCGATCGCGCTGTCGCTCCCGATGGAGCCCATGGAAATGCCTACGTCCGCGCGCATGAGCACGGGCGCGTCGTTGATGCCGTCCCCTACGAAAGCCACCGCCCCGCCGTTTTTATTTTCCCCGATCAGCTCCTCCACCGCTTTCACCTTGTCGGCGGGCAATAGGCCCGCGCGGTATTCGCCTATGCCTATCTTTGCGGCGGTCAGCGCGGCCGCGCGCTCGTTGTCGCCCGTCAGCATAACGGTCTTTCCGCCCGCCTCGCCGATCTCTTTTATGACCTCGCGCGTTTCGTCTTTTATGCGGTCGCCTATCTCTATTCGGCCGACATATCTGCCGTTACGCGCGACATAAACGATCGTATTTTCATCAGTATTTTCCTTAAAATCTATATTTTCCTCCGATAGCAGCTTCGCATTGCCGCAAAGTATTCTTTCGCCTTTCTTTTCAGCAACCAGCCCCCGCCCCGCGCGTTCGGTAACGGCATACCCCCGGTCGGCTTTTCCGCCGTATTTTTTCATGATGGAAAGTGCGATCGGGTGCAGGGAATTTTCTTCGCAGACGGCGGCGAGCGCAAGCACTTCCTCCGCGCGCTCTTCGGGATACACGCCCTTCACCTCGAACTCGCCTTTCGTGAGCGTGCCCGTCTTGTCGAACACGAACGTGCCGACGTTCGCCAGCTTTTCGAGATAGGCGCTGCCCTTGATCAGAATACCGTTTTTAGAGGCCGCGCCAAGCCCGCCGAAAAAGCTCATGGGCACGCTGATGACCAGCGCGCAGGGACAGCTTACGACGAGGAAGTTGAGCGCTCTGCCGCCCCATTCCGCCCAGCCGCCCGTTACGAGCGAGGGCACGAGGAAAAGCAGCGCCGCCAGTCCCACCACGACGGGCGTATAGTATTTTGCGAATTTGGTGATAAAATTTTCCGCCTTCGCCTTTTTACCCGCCACGTTTTCCACAAGGTCGAGTATCCTGCTGACGGTGGAATCGTAGAAATGTTTTTCGCACCTGATACGCAGAACGCCCGCGGTGTTGACCGAGCCGCTGAGCACCGCGTCGCCCGCCTTGCAGGAACGCGGCACCGATTCGCCCGTCAGCGCGGAGGTATCGAGAAAGCTTTCGCCCGAAACCACAACGCCGTCCAAGGCAATGCGCTCGCCGGCCTTTACGACGATAATCTCGCCGATTTCCACTTCTTCCGGCGCCACCGCGACTTCCTCCCCGCCGCGCAAAACGCGCGCCTTGTCGGGGCGTATATCCATCAGCGACGAAATGGAGTTGCGCGATTTTCCCACCGCGTAATTCTGGAACAGTTCGCCCACCTGGTAAAACAGCATGACGGCGACGGCCTCGACGTATTCCCCTATGACGAACGCGCCCGCGGTCGCGATCAGCATGAGGAAGTTTTCGTCGAACACCTGCCCGTGCGAGATATTGACGGCGGCTTTCCACACGACGTCGTAAGCGATCACCGCATATACCGCGAGAAATATGATGAGATTTGCATAGTTCGGCAAGCCCGCGAATTTCCATACGGCGATCGCCCCCGCGTACAATACCGCCGCAGCGACGATCCGTATGAGGTGTATTTTATTTTTGCTCATAACTCAAAGGCCTCTGAATATACAATCCGGTTCCACCTTTTTCGCCGTTTCGGCAATTTCTTTCGCGATCTCGGCATATTTCGCCTCGTCGAAATCGAGCGACATCTTCATGGCCATAAAGTTGATACTCGCTTCGTTCACGCCGTCTATCTTGTTGATAGCCCGTTCCAGTTTAGCCGCACAGTTCGCGCAATCCAGGTTTTCCACTCTCACTATTTTTTTCATATCCTTACTCCTTTTATTTTCCTTTATTTTATTCGCGCACGTGTTCGAGCGCCATTTTGTATATGGAAGCCACGTGATCGTCCGCAAGGGAATAATAGACTTCCTTTCCCTTTTTTCTGATTTTGACGAGTTTCGTCTGCCTCAGAATCCGCAGCTGGTGAGAAATTGCGGATTTCGTCATGTTGAGCAGGCTGGCGATATCGCATACGCACATTTCGCTGACCGCAAGCCCCGAAAGTATCCTCGTTCTCGTGCTGTCGCCGAAAACTTTGAACAGTTCGGAAACTTCGTAAAGTTCGTCCTCGTCGGCCATAGCGGCGCTCACTTTCTCCACCACGTTTCCGTGCACGCACTCGCACGAACACACTTCCGTCCCGTTTTTATCGAGCATTGCTCCCTCCTTCCGGCATTTTGCCGCAATCTTTTTATAAAACAGTTGAACAATCATTCAACTATTTGTATTATATTCCCCCGCACAGGGTTTTGTCAACCGTTTTTTCAAAAATTTTCGATTTACCGACGCTAATTTCAACCGCAGCGTTCGGCCTGCGCGAAGGCATATCGTTGACAATGCGTTTTTAAAATTGTATAATGTATATAAATTCCAAATAAGTCATAAGGAGATATTATGCTGGAGATCAGAGAACTGACCAAGGTCTACAAGACCAAGGGCGGCGCGGAAGTACGGGCGCTCGACGGCGTATCCGTGCGTTTCGAAGAAAAGGGCATGGTCTTTCTGCTGGGCAAATCGGGCAGCGGCAAATCTACCCTGCTCAACCTTTGCGGAGGGCTGGACTCCCCCGATTCGGGCGAAATCGTAATCAAGGGCAGAAGCAGCAAGGATTTCACGCAGTCCGACTTCGACAGTTACCGCAACACTTTTGTGGGTTTCGTATTTCAGGAATACAATATCCTCAACGAATTTTCCGTGGAGGACAACATCGCCCTCGCGCTCGAACTGCAGGGCAAAAACAAGGAAAAAGAACGCGTAAAAGAAATCCTGAGACAGGTGGAGATGGAAGACTATGCCCGCCGCAAGCCGAACACGCTTTCGGGCGGACAGAAACAACGGATCGCCATCGCGCGGGCGCTCGTGAAAAATCCCGAAATCATCATGGCGGACGAACCGACGGGCGCGCTCGATTCGAACACCGGCAAACAGGTTTTCGACACGCTGAAAAAGCTTTCGGAAAACAAACTCGTCATCGTGGTGTCGCACGACCGCGAATTTGCCGAGATCTACGGAGACCGCATCATCGAACTGAAGGACGGCAAGATTATTTCCGACGTAACGAAAACCAGGATAGAAGCCCGCACCGACGGCGAAAACATCATGTTTATCGGCGACAACACCATTTCCGTAAGGAGCGGCGCCGGACTGACCGACGCGGACATGAGGAAAATACGGGATTTTCTTTCCGCGGCGGACGAAGACGTGATCATTTCGAGCGGAAAAAGAGAGATCGCCGACTTTAAAAAGGCGGCGCGCATCGACGAAGGCGGTGCGCGGGAAACGTTCAAAGCTACGGACGAGGAAGAAATCCCCGCAAAATCCTATACCGCGGCGGAAAGCAAATTCATACGCTCCAAACTCCCCGCGCGGCACGCGTTCCGCATCGGAGCGAACAGCCTGAAAGTCAAGCCCTTGCGGCTGATCTTCACCATCCTCCTCTCCTTTATCGCCTTTACGATGTTCGGGCTCTTTTCCACGCTTACTTTTTACGACGAAAAGAGCGTGGCGCTCGAATCGTATCTGGTGGAAGATTACGAAACGCTGACTTTGACGAAACAATACCGCTATAAGGACGTAACGGAAACGAACGGAAAAATTACCTATATAAGCGATTACCGCACCCAAGCGACGAAATTTACGCCCGAAGATCTGCGGGAATACAACGAAAAATACAAGACGACGGCCGCTTTGTATCGTTTTTCCGACCGTACGCTCAACCTGACCAACGTAAAGGTCGCCCCCGCAAATTCCTATTACGGCGAAGCGCAGATCGCATTTTTCGCGACGACTTACGGCGGTTCTCCGTGGGAAACGCTCGCAGGCGAAACCGACCCGAACTCTCTCGGAGAAAACGACATAATCATTCCCTCCTTTATGTTCGACATGCTCAAAAAGTACGGACTGACGGACAACGAAAAAACGCTGACCGAGTATGCGGACGCGGCGGGGTTGAAACTGAACGTACAGACGCCTGCGGGGCAGAACGTATCCTTTACGGTCAAAGGCGTATACAGAAACGATCCGCCCGCAAAATACGACAAATTGAAAACCGACGTCGACTCCGACATAAGTCTTTTTTACACCTATCAGCAGCGGGTGCTGAACTCCGGCCTTTATAATACAGTGCTCGTTTCCGATAAATTTCACGACGCGCATATAGACCGCTTCTACGAAGAAAGTTACGTCGACGACCGCGTGGACTACGGTTTTCTCTATCTGAACAAATCGTTCGTCCTGCGCCGCGCGGATTATTCTCCCGATACGGGGACGGGACAGGATATATACGGCAATATCTATTACGCGAACAGTCTTGCGGACGGGACTTCGGCAAAACCGAAATTTTATTTCTTCGACGGAAAACAAGAACTCGGTCAAGGCGAGCTCGCCGTTCCGTTCAACCTGCTGTACGACCATTATTCGGAATTGCGGCGGCAAAAATACGAAGACATGTCGGAGACGGGCGACTACGAACAGGCTGAAGCTTATTTAAATATCTCCGAGCGATATCTTCAGTTCCTTTCAATAGGCTATTTCTATGAAGAACGCTTCGATGAAGGATCGGGCGTTGTTTCTAAAAAGGTGTCTGCGACCGAGCAGGATTACAAAGACGCGTTAAACGAAATAAAAAACCTTGAAGACGAATACGGCGGATGGGATAAGACGCTTGAACTGCGTTTTGAAAATCCGGATCAATCGTACGGCGATTTTTCGCTTGCCGGGTTCTTTTACGGAGAAGCTTCAAGCGAAAATTCAAACGGAATCTATTTAAGTCAACCGGATTTCGAAAAAATCCTCGCCGATACGGGAACGGAAAACGAAAAAATAATCCGTTATACGCAAAGCAAATACGTCGAACCGAAGGACGCGATTTACGGCAGGATCGTAATACCCTGCCCGGAACGCGCAGGACTGAAAGCTATTATCGATAAAGAAAACATCGCGGACGAAACGAACGACGCGTTATACGCGATCGATTCCGAAATTTCGGCGAGCGTCAGGCTGGTAAGCGAGATGATAGAAATGCTCGAAAACATTTTTCTATGGGTAGGCGTGGTAATGGCGGCTTTCGCAATGCTGCTGCTGTTCAACTTTATTTCCGTTTCCATCACATATAAAAAACGGGAGATCGGCATTCTCCGCGCCGTCGGCGCGAGAAGCACGGACGTATTCAAAATATTTTACAGCGAATCGTCCGTCATTTCTCTCATATGTTTCGTGCTGGCTTTTGCCGCGAGCTTTTTCATCTGCGGTGTGCTGAATAAACTCGTTTCCGAGGGACTGCAGGTGGCCATTTTCGTATTCGGGCCGTATTCCTGGCTGATCATGCTGGGCATAGCGCTCGTAACGTCCTTCATCGCGACTTTCCTGCCCGTGTACAGCATAGCGAAACGCAAACCCGTAGAGAGCATACGGGCGCTGTAAAAGTATAAATAAAAAGCGGTTTCCGCAAGGAAACCGCTTTTTTGCATCATTTGCCGCGCGTTTCGCGGGGATAGTAAGTATTGCCCCGCCTTTCGCCGTATTTCAAAACGTTGCTCTTCTGCATCTGCCTGTTCTCCGCCTTTTCGCGGGCGTGTTTTACGAGCACGGACACGTCGTCGAACTCGATATCCTCCACTTCGCCGAGCATTTTTAAAAAATCGCTCCGCCGCATGATTTTCACCCGCTGCCCCGTCGCGCCGAGATAGTGCACCTTTCTCAGCCGACCGTCCTGTTCCTGGTCGTCGTCCGAAACATAGAGATTTACGCCGGAAAGGTCGGTAACGTATTTGCCGCCGAGATCGTATATCCGCTTGATAAGCCTGCGGGAAAGCATAATGTCATCCTTTTCGAGCGCGCCGCTGAAACACACCCTTTTGCCGCGGAGCGCGCCGTCCACGCGCGGGCGGCGTTTCATTTCCTCCAAAAATTCGTGCAGGAGTATGCCGCTCTGCGCCTTGCTGCGCTTCAAGCCCTTGCGGTTGTAGATCTGCGCTACGGAATACATGTTTTTCACGC
>UQZE01000031.1 GCA_900545325.1 uncultured Eubacteriales bacterium | reverse complement strand
GATCTTCGCCACGTCGTCTTTATGGAGTTCGAGATAGGTCTTAACGCGGATTTCGTCCTGCCTGTCGCGCATTTTACCGAGTTCGGCGGAAAGTTTCGCGCACGCTTTTTCCTGTTTCGCGAGCCCCGCCGCGTCGCCGTGGCGCGTCGCCTCGTCCTTCAGCATGAGCGCGCTTTTCAGCTCGCGCTCCTTCTGCCGCACGGCCTCGGGCAGGTTGTAGCTGTCCAGCCGCAGGCGGGAGGCCGCCTCGTCGATAAGGTCTATCGCCTTGTCGGGCAGAAATCTGTCCGTTACATAGCGGTCGGACAGCGTAACGGCCGCCTCGATCGCGTCGTCGCAGATGCTCACCTTGTGGTGCGCCTCGTATCTGTCGCGCAATCCCTTTAAAATCTCTATGCTTTCCTCCGCGCTGGGAGCCTCCACCATGATGGGCTGGAAACGCCGCTCGAGCGCGGGATCTTTTTCTATATATTTTCTGTATTCGTCGATCGTGGTGGCTCCGATCGTCTGCAATTCGCCGCGCGAAAGCATGGGTTTCAATATATTCGCCGCATCCATATTGCCTTCGCCCGCCGAACCCGCGCCGACGATATTGTGTATCTCGTCGATAAACAGGATTATGTCGCCGTCGTCCTTGACGGCGGAAACGACCTTTTTAAGCCGCTCCTCGAAGTCGCCGCGGTAACGGCTGCCCGCGAGCAGCCCCGCGAGGTCGAGGGAAAACACCGTTTTGCCGGCGAGAAGTTCGGGCACCGCGCCCTTGACGATGGCCTGCGCCAGCCCCTCCACGACAGCGCTTTTGCCCACGCCTGGCTCTCCGATCAGCACGGGATTGTTCTTGCTCCTGCGCGTCAGGATCTGTATGATGCGGTCGATCTCGCCCTTCCTGCCGATCACGGGGTCGAGTTTGCCGAGCCGCGCGCGTTCGGTCATGTCAACGCCGAATTCCGAAATTTCCTTCAGCCGCGCGCCTCCCCGATTTTCCCGTATCTCTTCGGGCGTTTCGTCCGCGTCCACGCGGATTTTTTCCTCGAGCTGTTCTATCATTCGTCCGGTATCGGCGCCCAATCCGCGCAGAATACGCACAGCCAGCGAATCGCCCACGCTGAGAATCGCAAGCAGAATATGCTCCGTGCCGATAAAAGAGGCGCCCTCGTTTACGGAAAACTCCATGGCGCGGGTAAACATATTTTTTGCGCGGGGCGTCAGCCCCACCACATTCACCGATTTGTCGATCGTCTTTTCGAAATAATAGCCGTAGCGCTTGGCGTCGACTTTCGCGTCCGTTAAAATGGTCTTCGCCACGCAGTCGGGCACGCTCAAAAGCCCGTAAAGAATATGTTCGCTGCCGATATACGTACAGCCGTAACGGGTGGAAATGCGCTGCGCTTCCTGCATTGCCTTGCGCGCGTTGGTAGATAAATTGTCCTCGAAATTGAAATCCATCAATCGTTACCCCTGATCTTCGCAATGGAATTTTTGACGAAATCCGCCCTGTAATAATCGCGTTCCTGTTCGGAAAGCTGCCTGCCGTAGCGCACGCAGAGATTCGCCGGGCGGGCGGTGATGGTGAGATCGTCTATCGCCTGCGGATTTTCGAAATCGAAAAAACCGAGCGACACCCCGAGTTTGACGTGCGATATATATTCCAGAAATTCGCCGTAGCTCAACAGGACGGAGTTTTCCAGTATTCCCAGCGCGCGGCGGCATTTGTTTTCGGTTTCCAGCATGTTTTCGGCGTAAAAGGCCTTTGACGTTTCCCGCTCGCATTCGCATACGCGGAGCACGGCCTCCTCTACGCCGGAAATGACCTCTCTCTCGCTCACGCCGAGGGTTACTTCGTTGCTCACCTGATAGAGGTTGCCCTCCGCCCTGCTGCCCTCGCCGTAAGCGCCGCGCACCGTCAGCCCCAGCCGTTCGACCTCGCGCGCGACCTCGCGAATTTTTCCGCTTTCGGTCAGAGCGGGCAGAAAGAGCATGACCGAGGCGCGCAGCCCCGTGCCGACGTTTGTCGGACAGGCGGTGAGATATCCCCACCTGCCGTCAAAGGCGAAATCTATGTTTTTGGAAAGCTCGTCGTCCAGCCTGTCGAGGCGTTTATAGGCCTCGTTCAGCGTGAGCCCGCGCATGAAGCACTGTTCGCGCAGAACGTCCTCTTCGTGGATCATGACGGAAACGCTCTCGTCGCCGTTGATGAGCACGGCGCTGAACGCCGCGTTTTCGATGAGCGCGCTGCTCACGAGATGTTTTTCTTTAAGAGCCTCCCGCTCGGCGGCGTTCATCATGGAAAGATAATAAAGGCTGAATTTTTCCGCGCGGGCGGCGGCTTTCGTTACGTCCTTCACGATCTGCGCGGCAGTCTTTTTGTCGGAAACGTAAAACGGGCGCCCCTTGATGTTGCGCGCCAGCCTCACGCGGGACAATACGATGTTGTTATCCGTGAGTTCGGGGCGGTAATTCATTATTTCAGCCCCCTTCTCGCAAGTTCGTAGGAAAGTTGGCGGATATCTTCGTCCATGTCGCCCGCCGCGTCGAAATCTCCCGCGAGCATGGCCTCTTCCTTTTCCGCAAGCAGCCGCTTGTATTCGTAGATAAGTTCGCGTTCCACGCCGCTCACGCGCGGACGCTTGCCGAGGTGTTCGGTCTTGCCGTGCATCTTTTTCAGCACGGGCAAAAGCTCTGCGGAAAACGCCTTATAACAGTTTTCGCACCCCAGCATGGAGGTCTTATAAAATTGTTCCAGAGTTCTGCCGCATTTCGGACACACTTTTGCCATGATCTCAGCCGTCAGCCTCTTTCAATAATCTCTTTACGCACTTTTCTGCGTTTTTATATATGTCGTCTATTTTTTCCCCGATATAGTATTCGCCGTTTTCGTAGACGATCCTCCCGCCCGCGACGGTCATGGACACGGCCGAGGTGTCCGCCGCGTAGACGAGGCTCTTTTTTATATCGGTAAGCGGCCGCATCGAGGGTGCCGAAAGGTCTATCAGAGCAAGGTCTGCGACTTTTCCCTCGGCGATCTCGCCGCCGTTGAAACCGAGCGCCTCCCAGCCCGTTTTTCCCGCCGCGCAGAGCGCCGTTTCCGCATTTACCGCGGAAGCGTCCTTCATGCGCTCTTTCTGCAGACAGCTCATCAGATACATCTCCCTGAACATGGAAAGTTTGTTGTTGCTTGCCGCGCCGTCCGTGCCGAGCGCGACTTTCACGCCGTTTTTCAGCATGGAATATACGGGCGCGACGCCGCTCGCAAGCTTTAAATTGCTCGAAGGATTGCTCGCCACGCAAACGTTTTTGTCGTTCAGCAGGGCGATATCGTTCTTGTCGAGATAGGTACCGTGCGCGATAATGCCGCCGTTATCGAAAAAACCGATCTTATGCAGATATTCCACGGGCGTAAGGGCGCGGCGCACGCTGCATTCCCCCACTTCCCCCAAAGTTTCCGCGCAATGAATATACGTCGGCGCGCCGTATTTCGCAGAGAGGTCGGCAACGCCCTCCAAAAGCGCGTCGCTGCAGGTGTATTCGGCATGCAGGCCGATAAAATATTTCAGCCTTTCCCCCCTGTATTTATTGTATGCCGCTTCTATATTTTCCAGCTCCTGTTCCGTGCCGCCGCCTATATCGTTCGCGCCCGAACAGAGCGCCAGCGCCAGCCCCGCTTTGTCCCGCAGGGTTTCCAAAATCACGTCGTCGTAAAAATACATGTCCGCCACGGCGGTTACGCCGCCGCGCACGTATTCGGCCGCCGCCAGCAGGTTGCCCCAGTAAACGTCCTCCTCGGTGAGATGATCTTCCAGCGGAAAAATACGGTCGTAAAGCCAGGTTTTCAGCGGCAGATCGTCCGCTGCGCCGCGGAAAAGCGTCATTGCGGAATGCGCGTGCGCGTTGGCGAAAGACGGTATCAGCAGATTTCCGCCGCAGTCTTTCACCGCGTCGGCTTCAAAGGGTTTTTCCTTGCCGACGTAAACTATCGCGCCGCCGTCTATATGTACTTCGCCCTCCGTTATATCGGCGAAGGCATTTTTGAGTATTTTTGCGTTTTTAAAACGTATTTTCATAATTTTTTCGCTAAATCTCCGATATACGCGCGCATCGCGGCGTTCAGTTCCGCGCTGCGCAGGGCGAATTCCACGTTGGCCTGCACATAGCCCGCCTTGTCGCCCACGTCGTAACGTATGCCGCTGAATTCGGAAGCGACGATCCCGCCGCGCTCCGCCAGCGCCTGGAAAGCTTCGGTCAGAATGATTTCGCTCCCCCGCTGTTTCAGCTTGCGTATTTCTCCGAAAATGCCGCCGTCAAGAACGTATCGTCCTATGATGGCGTAATTCGAAAGCTTTTCGCTTTCATTCGGCTTTTCGACGAGGGCGGATACCTCTTTGATCTCGCCGTCCGTCTTTACGCCGATATTGCCGTATTTGCACACGTCCCCGTCTGCCACCCGCATGGTGGAAAGAACCGTTCTTCCCGCCTTTTCATACGCCTCGCAGAGCTGTCTGATGCAGGGTTTTTCCGTCGGATTCGTATAAATGATCTCGTCCCCGAGCAGAAGCGCGAACGGCTCGCCCGCGAGCAGTTCTTCCGCGCAGAGCAGCGCGCCCGCAAGTCCGTTCAAAACGGTTTGTTTGACGAAAGTAACTTTCGCCCGTGCCGTGATGTGTTTCAAAACGCGGTAAAGCTCTTTTTTTCCGTCGGAAAGCAGCCTTTCTTCAAGCTCCTTGTTTTCCGAAAAATGCCGTTCTATCACGTCGGTATTGTGGCTCGTGATAATGATGATATCTTCTATCCCCGCCGCCACGGCCTCGTCCACGATATAGTCGATGGTCGGCGTATCGACGATGGGCAGCATGGATTTGGGCACGGCTTTCGTGATCGGCAAAAAACGCGTGCCCAGCCCCGCGGTGGGAATCACCGCTTTTCTGATCTTATTCATATTACTCCCCCGCTATTTCGAATATTTTTCTTCTATCTTTTTTATCTTCTCCACGCGGACGGCATGCCTTCCGCCCTCGAACGAAGCGGACAAAAATGCGTCCACAATATCGCACATCAGTCCGCTGCCGATGACGCGCGCGCCGAAAGCAAGCATGTTGGCGTCGTTGTGCATGCGCGTCATGCGAGCGCTGAAAGTATCGTGGCAGAGCGCGCAGCGTATCCCCGGCACTTTGTTCGCCGCGATGGAAATGCCTATTCCCGTTCCGCAGACGACCATGCCGAAATCGAATTTACCCGCCGCCACGGCCTCCGCCGCTTTGAGCGCGTAATCGGGATAATCGACGGAAGCCGTGGAATACGTGCCGAAATCTTCGTATTCTATCCCCTTTCCGTCGAGGTGTTTTTTGAGTTCTTCCTTGAGAGGGAAACCGCCGTGGTCGGCGGCGACAGCTATTTTCATTTCAATTCTCCGCTTATGATTTTATTTGTTATTATATTGCAGGCGCGTTCGATTTCGTGCGAACACCCGATATATTCGTTGAGCGTGCCCCCGTACGGATCGGAAATTTCGCCCTCCCCCGTCAGCTGGCTGACGACGAACGCCTTGTCCATGCAGAAAAAGGCGGATTTCTGCGCCGCGGTCATGCAGATGATATAATCGCTCTTTTCCATGAGCTCCGCGGTAACGCGTTTCGAACGGAACGGGGGAGGCTTTATGCCCAGCTGTTTCAGCGCCTTTCTGGCGTTTTCGTTCATTTTTTCTCCCTCGGCCGCCTCTATGCCCGCGGAACTCACCCGCCAGCCCGTAACGCCCGCCCATTTCAGTTTTTGTTTGAGCACGGCCTCCGCCATCGGAGAACGGCAGGTATTGCCCGTGCAAACGAACAGTATTCTTTTCAAATTCTCACCCGTCGTATTTTTTCGCGGCCTTCGTAAGGCGGTTCATCACGCCCTCGTAAACGCCGCCGCGTCCCCGCGGCTCGATCGCCACGATCAGATCGCTCGTTTCCTCCGCCGCCCGCAGCTCGTAAAAGAGGTTCGCAGCCATTTCTTCGGCGTTTTTTCCGAGCAGCAGCGCCTTTCTTTCCCCCAGCGCGGGGGCGAGCGAGTCCTCGCAGAGCAGCACCGCGCGCCGTCCTTCGCCGACGGCCCTGTCGTAAAAAGCGAGCGCTTTTTCCCTTTCCTCCGCCGTAAAGCGGGCCGTTTGAACCCGCGGCATGTAATGTCCGTACTTCACGCCGGGAGAGCGGACCTTGTCCGTCGGCCTATGTTCGGCGTACACGCAGTCGCCCGCCACGGAGGCGATCATTTCCCGTGTGATCAGTCCCGCGCGCAATATGCGCGGTACCTTTTCCGTTACGTCGAGCACCGTGCTTTCGATGCCGCCCGAACATTTGCCGCCGTCCAGGATAAGCGGAATTTTTCCGTTCAGATCGTCAAAGACGTGCCGCGCGGTAACGGGGCTTACGTGTTTTGACACGTTCGCCGACGGCGCGACCACGGGCAGATCCACCGCCCGCAGAAAGGCTTGCGCGCCCTCGTGCGAGGGTAAGCGCACCGCGAGGGTATCTCCGCCGCAGGTGGCCTCCCGTGAAACGACGCCGCGCGAATAAAACACCATGGTGAGCGGCCCCGGCATGAAAGCCTTTTTGAGTTCTTCAGCGTAGCTTTGCTCTATGAATACCAACTTATTTAAATCGAAATCCTTATGAACGTGCGCGATAAGCGGATTGTCCGTCGGCCTGCCCTTGACGGCGTATATCTTTTTCACGGCCTCGCCGTTCGTGCCGTCCGCGCCCAACCCGTAAACCGTTTCCGTCGGCATGGCCACCAGCCCGCCGCCGAGGATTATATCCCTTGCGAGCGCGAGGCTTTCCCCGTTCACTTCGAGTATCTTCGTTTCCATCTCAGAAAATATCGTCGTCGTTATCGAAGGGCAGAACGCCGAAGCTCTCCCCTTCGGGCGGCGGCGTCTGTTCCGCGTCCTCATACCAGGCGGAATCGTCCTCCTCCTGTTTTGCGGGCGCGTTCTGCGCGAGCACTTCGTCCGTGAGGTTCATGAACTTGGTGCATTCGCCCTTGAAATATAATTTGACCGTGCCCGTAGGCCCGTTTCTGTGCTTTTCTATGAGTATTTCCGCCACGTTTGCCTGAATTTTCCCCTCGGCGACTTCCTTCGCGTCGGGATACTTGTCGGGACGGTGAATGAACATGACGATATCCGCGTCCTGCTCGATTGCGCCCGATTCTCTCAAGTCGCTCAGCTGCGGCTTATGCCCCGTACGCGATTCGACTGCGCGGGAAAGCTGGGAAAGCGCGATGACGGGCACCTTGATTTCCTTGGCGAGTATCTTCATGTTTCTGGAAATTTCGGAAATTTCCTGCTGGCGGTTGCCGTCCTTGCCCGCTTTCGTGCCCGAACTCATGAGCTGCAGATAGTCGACCATGACGAGATCCAACCCGTGTTTTCTCTTCAATCTGCGGCATTTAGACAGCATTTCCGCGGGGGTGATCATAGCCGAATCGTCTATAAATATCTTGGCGGCGCCCAGCTTGTTCTGCGCTTCGGCCAGCCGTTTCCATTCCTCTTTGTCGAGCATGCCTTTGAGCGCTTTCTGCATGTTGACCTCCGCGACCGAACAGAGCATTCTCTGCGCGAGCTGTTCCTTGCCCATTTCGAGAGAGAACACGGCGCAGACCTTGTCCTGCGTGGTGGCGATATTCTCGACGATGTTCATGGCAAACGAAGTTTTTCCCATCGCGGGGCGGGCGGCGAGCAGCACGAGGTCGGTTTCGTGCAGGCCGTTGGTCAGCGCGTCGAACTGCGTAAATCCCGTTTTTAGCCCCTGGAAAGCGTCCTTATCCTTGCTGATGGCGTTGAAACGGTCGAGCACGGCGGGCACGACGGTGTCTATCTTGACCATCGTGGAGGTGTCGAGCGACATGGAAACGTTGAAAATTTCCTTTTCCGCGAACGCCACGCTCTCGCCCTTATCCGAACTTTCCACGGCGTTTTGTATGATCGCCTGAGAAGAACGTATGAGCTGCCGCAGGACGGCGTCTCTCTTTACGATTTCAAGGTAATGTTTATAATTCGCCGTGGAAGGCATGATTTTGGTGAGCGAGGTGAGATAGCCTATCCCGCCGGCCGCCTCGAGATTGCCGTCCTTTTCGAGCTGATCGGTCAGCGTAACGAGGTCGACGGGCACGTTCGCCTTGTTGACCGCGACCATCGCCTCGAAAATATAGCCGTGCGATTCCGAATAAAAATCGTCCTCGTTCAGCGAAGAGAGCACGTCGAGCTGAATGTCCCGGTCTATCATAAGACAGCCCAAAATAGACTGCTCCGCCTCTAAATTGTGCGGCAGTTCTCCTGTGAAGGTCTTTTTGCCGTTCTTTTCGCCTGCCATTCTATTTCTCCCGTTTGAATTTGCAGTTCTTTTTGCCGAGCGCGGACAGCAGTTTATCTTTCAGTTCCGCCGCGCTCCCCTCTTCTATCCCGTCCTTTTTCACGAGAAAGGCGAGGGAGTTATTGACGTAAAGATAAACAAAGCCCTTGTTTTCCGCCGCGCGGCGGAGCGCCGCGTAATTTACTTCGCTTTCCTTTACCTTGCCCTTGACCTTCGTTTCCACCGAAAAAGCCTCTTCCCCGAAGGTATAGACGTTTTCCACGGCGCGCATATTCCCGTATTCTTTCAGCGTTTTCGCCACGCTCTTTTTCACCGCCGCTACGTTGAGCGCCGAAAGCAGTATGCCGAACGCCAGAAAAACGGCGGCGAAAACAATAAATACCGCGTTGGCAGTAAGTACCGCGACTATTCCCATAGCGAGCGCGGCGGCTAAAAACACGTAAGCTTTCGAGAGTTTACGGTTCACCTTATACGCCGTGAACCGCATGAACGCGGCGTAATCTTCGGGATCGTTTTTATACCGTGCCCTGACCATATTATAACGCGAGGAATTCTTCGAGCGTTTCCTCAAAGACTTTCATGGCGCCCGCGAACACGTCCTTTTTGGTGAGATCCACGCCCGCGATCTTCAGAAGATCGACGGGATTGTCGCTGCCGCCCGAAGAGAGGAACGCGAAATAATCCTTGACCGCGCTTTCTCCCTCGGTGAGAATCCTGTTGGCGATAAAGAGCGCGCTCGTGATGCCCGTGGCGTACTTGTACACGTAGAAAGGCGTGTAAAAATGCGGGATACGGGCCCATTCGTAGGAAATTTCCTTATCGCTGACGACGGCCTTGCCGTAGTAATCCTTGTTGAGCTTGAGGTACTTTTTGCACAGCACCTCTTTCGTTAGCGGCTGGCCCTTTTCCGCCATGGTATGCGCGGCGTATTCGAATTCCGCGAATTGCGTCTGGCGGAACAGCGTGGTCCTGATCATTTCCAGCAGATAAGACAGCAGATACTTTTTCAGTTTTTTGTCTTCCGCCGTCGAAAGGATATATCTTAAAAGCAGAACTTCGTTGACCGTGCTGGCGACTTCCGCAACGAAGATCTTATAATCGGCTTTCGCGTAGGGCTGCGTTCTGTTGGAAAAATACGTGTGAATGCTGTGCCCCATTTCGTGCGCGATGGTGAACACGTCGTGCGTGGTCTTCTGGTAATTCAGAAGGACGTAGGGGTGAACTTCGTAACAGCCCGTCGAATACGCGCCGCTGCGCTTGCCGTCGTTTTCGTAGACGTCTATCCACTTTTCGTCGAACGCTTTCTGCAACAGAGCCGCGTATTCCCCGCCGAGGGGCGTCAGCCCCTTTTTCACGAGTTCGTACGCCTCTTCGTATTCGAGTTTAAGATCGACGTTTTCGAGCACGGGCACATACATATCGTACATGTGCATCTGTTCCAGCCCCAATGCCTCCTTTTTGGCCGCGATATATCTGTGCATGATCGGCAGGGCGTTGTGTACCGCCTCCAGCAGGTTTTCGTACACTTCGGGAACCACGTCCTCGGTCGCGAGCGCGCTTTCCAAACAGGAGGAATAATTGCGCGCCCTCGCAAGGAACACGTCCTTTTTCACGCTGCCGTTATAAGTCGCCGTGATGGTGTTGATCAGCCCGATATAAGCCTTGTAGTAGGCCTTGAACGCTTTCCTTCTCAGTTCCCTGTCGTGGCTGGACATGCAGACCGAATATCCCCCGTGCGTTACCTTGATTTTGTTGCCTTCGCCGTCTTTCACCGTCGGGAAAGGCAGATCGGCGTTGTCGACCATCATGAAAGCGTCGCGGAATCCCGCATACATCTCGCCGCCGAGCGCGAGGACCTTTTCGGCCTCCTCGCCCAGCACGTGGGCCTTGCTCTTGAGCACGGTTTCCAGCATATAATCGTAATCGGAAAAATCGGGATCGGCAATGAAACCTTTCAGCACGCTTTCGTCGAGCGCGGTGAGTTCGGGCAGCATGTACGCAGTTTCGGCGTTCAGCCTGACCAAAAGCCCCTGCGCGCGCGATATATAAGTGCCGTTCTGCGCGTCCGAAGTGTCCTGATCGTGCAGCATATGCGCGTAAACGAACAGCCTTTCTATCTTGCGGGAAACCTCGTCCTGCTTTCTGAGGCAGGCGAGCAGGTTCTTCTTTTCGCCAAGCTTGCCCTTAAACTGCAAAAATTTCGCTTCTTTTTCCGTTTCCTTGAAAGCTTTGTCCCAGCTTTCCCCCGATTCGTACATATCTTTGAGGTTCCAGAAATAATCTTTGTTCATTTCGCTTCTTTTCATGATGATCTTCTCCTTTTGCCGTTAATTTTTATTGCTGTGGATGGGTGCGGGGATTTTGCCGCCGCGGCGGATGAACTTTGCCGCCGACGCGCCCTGCACCGCCATGATGGGAGCCCTGCCCAAAAGCCCGCCGAATTCCACGAAATCGCCCACGCCTTTGTTCGGCACGGGGATTACGCGCACGGCGGTGGTCTTGTTGTTGATCATGCCGATGGCGGCCTCGTCCGCGATGATGGCGGCGATCGTTTCCGCGCTCGTGTCGCCGGGGATAGCGACCATGTCTATGCCCACGCTGCAGACGGCGGTCATCGCCTCTAATTTGTTGAGCGTGAGTTCGCCGCACCGCGCGCCTTCTATCATGCCGATATCCTCGCTGACGGGAATGAACGCGCCCGAAAGTCCGCCCACTTTGGAACTGGCCATCACGCCGCCCTTTTTCACCGCGTCGTTCAACAGCGCGAGGCAGGCGGTGGTGCCGTGCGTCCCCACGCGTTCGAGCCCGATCTCTTCCAAAATATGCGCCACGCTGTCGCCCATGACGGGCGTAGGCGCAAGCGACAGGTCGACGATACCGAATTCCGCGTTCAGCCTGCGGGAGGCCTCGCTCGCGATGAGCTGCCCCGCGCGGGTGATCTTGAACGCCGTTTTCTTAATGATTTCCGCGATTTCCGAAATGTCCGCGCCGGGGTTGTTTTTTAGCGCGTAATGCACCACGCCCGGTCCGGAAACGCCCACGTTGATAACTTTTTCAGCCTCGCCTACGCCGTGGAACGCCCCCGCCATAAAGGGGTTGTCCTCCACCGCGTTGCAGAATACCACGAGCTTTGCGCAGCCGAACCCGTCCGCCTCCTCGGTACGTTCCGCCGTGCGCTTGATGATGCCCCCCATGAGCGCCACGGCGTCGAGATTGATGCCCGCCTTGGAAGAGCCGACGTTGATTGAAGAGCACACCCTGTCCGTTATCGCGAGCGCTTCGGGAATGCTCTCTATAAAGGAGCGTTCGTAACTCGTCATGCCCTTCTGCACGAGCGCGGAATAGCCGCCGAGGAAGTCCACGCCGACGTTTTTCGCCGCCTCGTCCAGCTTTTTTGCGAGCACGGTTTCTTTCCCCGCAAAATTCGAAGTAAGGAGGGAGGCGGGCGTGATGGAAACGCGCTTGTTCACGATGGGAATGCCGTATTCCTTTTCGAGCGCGGCGCCCACGTTCACGATATTTTCCGCATACGAACAGATGCGGTCGTAGCAGGCCGCCGCCGTCTTTTCCGCGCTCTCGCGGATACAGGGAACGAGCGAAATGCCCATGGTGATCGTTCTGACGTCGAGGTGTTCTTTTTCCACCATGTCGATGGTTTCGAAAATTTCTTTATTGCTTAACATGGCCGCCTCAGATCTTATGCATCGCGTTGAAAATGTCTTCGTGCTGCACGTGTATGCTTACGCCGATCTCTCTGCCGAGCGCGTTCAGCTTATCCGCGAGCGCCGCCAGCGCCAGCTTGCTGTCGGAAAGATCCGCGTACATGAGCATGGTGAAGTTCCCGCTCATGATGGTCTGGGAAATATCCTCTATGTTCACCGCGTTGTCCGCGAGCAGAGCGCTCACCTTCGCGATTATGCCGGGCTTATCCCTGCCTATTACCGTTACTACCGCTTTCATACGTTTATCTCCTTATAATCTTTCGAACGACACCAGCATGTTGCCGTGCGTATAAAACTTTATATGTTCGCCCTGCGTGAATTCGGGGCGGGGCTTTTCTGTGTCGAGCCAGACCTTTCTTTCAAAAAATTCCTGTTTTTTGGTATTGTATTCCAGAAAATACAGCGATTTGTATTCGATACCGTCGCGGATTTCGATATCCGTGCCGTAACGGTCGAATTCCCCCACCGTTCCGTTCGACGTGCCCTCGTTCACGCCCTTAAGTATTTTATAGTAATTTCTCACGCGTTTGAAGGGTATGCCGAGATAAATGAAGGAAAATATCACGAAAATGCCCGCAAGCACGAACATGATGAGCTTGAGCCACCAGATGTTCGGCGATTTATACGGCTGGAAAAAATATACCAGCCAAACGGCCAGGCTCGCGAGCACATACACGCCCAGAACCACGAAATAAACGGTCTTGAGCGTCTTTTTCTGTTTTTTGATTTTCAAAAAGTCTTCGGTGCTGTAAATGTGTTCCATCTATACTCCTTTATAGTCCGTTCTGATATATTGCAAAGAGCCGTCCGTTTCGAGGTAAAGCTCGAATCGGTCGTGAAACTCCGCCATCACGTATTTCGGGTTCTGTTTCACGCGGTAATACCTCGGCCGCTCTTCCCGCGGCGGTTCGGGCGAACGCGCGGGCGGGGAAACGTTATCCCTTTCCTCCCGCTCTTCGAAATCGCTGAGGATCTGCGCCCTTTCGCGCCGTTTGATTTTTTTTCTGCCTAAGCCGAGCAGTCTGTATACTGTGCGCAGCACGGCGTAAAGCACGCACAGGCACAGGATCAGGTGAAAGAGGATAAATCCCGCGTCGCTGCCCGAAACGGCGCGGAAAGCTATTTCGAGCAGCGCGCCCGCGACGGCGCAGAAAACGAGCGGCTGAAGGCTGAACAGTCCCAGTATGCCGTAGATCGTTTTGAATATCGCGCCGAACACAGTTTTTATCGCGCCGAATATCAGGCGGTTTTTCACCAGCAACATAGTATCACCCGAATAAATTCATCACCCATTCGCTGACCGAAGCGCGGAGACCGGTAAACCATTTCACGAATCCGCTCATCGCCCAGTCGGGCACCACGCCGACGATCTGTTCTTCCCCGCAGGTTCCGAACGAACTGCGGCTGTCCTGACTGACCGCGCGGTTGTCTCCCATGTAAAACACTTCGCCGGCGGGAATTTTATATTCTTTGCGCTCCGCAGAGCCGTTCACTTTCGTAACGCCCTGCTCCTTGATATAATCTTCTTCGAGCTTATCCCCGTTCAGCCAGACATAGCCGCCCTCGATGACGAGGGTGTCGCCGCCGAGCGCGATCACGCGCTTGACGAGGCATTGCCCGTTCCCCTTTTCGCCGTCGATAATCACGACGTCGCCGCGCACGGCCCGCACGCGCTTGTTCACGCAAAGCACGTCGCCCGTGAACAAGGTGTTTTCCATCGACGGACCGTCCACTTCGATATAATAAAAGAAGTAGCGGTTGGCGCCGATGAACATGGTCAGCCACACGAAAATGAAAAGGCATATCGCCAGAAATCTCAGGTCGGACCGGTCTTTTTTGACGTTTTCTTCAATAAGTTCCCTGTAATCAGCCATCGCTCTCCCCGCTTTTTACGATTTTTTTGCACATCTTACGTACCTCGTCGGGAGAAAGCAGGACGATCCTCCCGCACCCCTCGCATTTCAGCTTGATCTCCGCCCCCGTGCGCAGGATCTTCCAGCGCTCCGAACCGCAGGGATGTTTTTTCTTTGCGACGACGCCGTCGCCCGCGAAAAATTCCATATCACACCCAAAGGATATTGTTGAACAGGTATTTTCCGCCGCACTCGAACACGATCACATTGATTTTTTCCATACTTTTGAGATTCATTCCCTCGTCGGTCTTGAATTTGGAAGTCGGGAAAGAAAATTTATGCCACACCTCCCCGCCGCCGATGTCGGCAGACGCGCTGTAAATTCTCTCTTTCGGGGTATTTACGTTTTCGATCAGCTTGACGGTGAGTTTCACCTCTTCCGGCGCGTATACGTCCGCGAGCAAAATGCTTTCCGCTTTCGGACGGTCGCTCTCGTTGTTGATCTTATAGCTGACTATGCCGCCGGCCGAGGTAACGCCCTCTATGTCGAAAGCGCCCTTTTCCAGACGTATATCGTCGCTTTCTTCCGCCTGCACGTCGAAGAGGACGTTTTCGGAAAATCTGAGGGGACAGAGCATGTACTTGTTTTCCCGCGAGGAAAACAAGATGTTGGACTTGTTTTCGTTGAATATTTCCTCTTCCGCGAATTTTTTCGCCATGATGCGCGTACAGACCGTGAAACCGCTCGCGTAGCGCGCGCGCGCATAAAATACGGCCTGTCCCGAATATTTATAGGGCGTGTATTTGAAGAGGAAATGCTCTTCCGTTTCCTTGACGATCTCCGCTTTGAAATTCCAGCACCTGAGCGCGGGATTGACCGTTTCCTCCGCGGCGAACAGGCATACGTCCTTCAAATCGAATTTATCCGCCTTCACCTTCACGAAGATGCTGCCGTTGATGACCTCGCAGCCTATATCGGGTTCTTCGGGCAGCGCGGTCGGCGCGCCTTTAAGATACTTTTCGAAAAAAAGGTCAATATCTCGCTTGCTTTCGTAATCGAGCACCTTTCCGCGCTGGGGCGCGATGTTGACGTAGGTATCCGCCGCAACGCGCGCCGTGGTGTCGAACACCCTGTCCGCGTCGAAAAAGCGGTTGTTGCTGCCGGAAACCACGAGCACGGGGCATTTCACGTACTGCGCATAGGACTGCGGCTCGATTGCGGCGAGATATTTATACAGTTCGTCGTTGAGTTCGGGTTCGGAATCGTCGCTGAATTTGTAAAAACCGCGGTAAGCCCGCCAGCCTGCGGAAAACGTGGAGGCGAAACACCTGATATCGGGATCGAGCGCCGCCAGCTGCCAGAGCACGGTGGCCCCGTGTTTGATGCCGAACGCGCCGTAGCCGCTGACGAGATCGTTGTTTTTCAGATAGTGCGCGGCGTACTGCGCCACAGCGCTCCACTCGTACCAGCAGGTGTGCTTCGCGTCCGTTTCCACGCGGTGTATGCTGTCGCGGTCCTCCGTGAAATTTGCGTACGCCGCGTCCGCGGGGTATTCCGTATAATCCGCGTCGCCGCCCCGCCTGCCCGCGTAGTCCGCCATCATGGCGAAATACCCTTGCTTTGCGAAATAAGCGACCGTCCTTTCGTCGGGGCGTTTCCCGTAGGATGGCAAGATCAGAAGCCCCGGCATCTTCGCATTGCGCCTGTCGTAAGCGGTCAGCGCAAAAATGCTGACTCTGCCCGTCTCCGTGCTTCTGCCGCCGAAGCGTATTTTTGAAAATACAATTCCGTCCTTTTCGTATTCTTCCGACTTTTCTTCTCTGATCGGAAGCTCGGGCCGAAACCCCTCCCATAAAGTAACGGGCGTATAGATCATTCCTGCCAAATCGTCAGATCTCCTTAATAAGTGATTTCTATTTGCGAACCCGCGCTTTCCGTCGCGGGCGTAACGAGCACTTTGCAGTTAATCCTCTCTTTCAGTTCCCGCACGTGCGAGATGATGCCGATGGAAAACTTTTCGCTTTTGAATTTTTCCAGGCTGTCGAGCACCGTTTCCACCAGTTCGGAATCGAGCGTGCCGAACCCTTCGTCGAGGAAGAAAAACTCGATCGGCCTGTCCGACTTCGCGCAGATATACGTCGAAAGCGAGAACGCCAGCGAGAGGGATACGAGAAAGGTTTCCCCGCCCGAAAGCGTGTTCACGCTGCGGAGCGCGCCGCCGTTTTTGTTGTCCGTTACGAAAAACTCGCCGTCGTATGCGAGGCCGTAGCCTCCCGACGTGAGCTTTAACAGCGTTGCCGAAGCCGACCGCGTAACGTCCTCGAGGTATTCGTTCGCCACGTAATCGAGAAAGGCGCGCTTTTTCACGAGATTTTGCAGAAGTTTCGCCACCTCGTATTTTTTTTCGAGCGCTTTTTCTTTCTTTTCGAGTTCGGCCTTTACGCCGCGCTTTTCCTCGTTGATTCTGAAAAGCAGCCTGTCCTCGCTGAGCGTTTTGCCTGCGGCGTCCAGTTCCGCGCGCACCTGCGCGACCGTCCGTTCGGCGAGGGTAAGCTCTTCCTCCGTCGCCTCCCGTCCGCCCAGTTTATGCTCCGTTTCCCGCTTTTTCGCGGCGAAAACGGCGGAGTCGCGCTCGTAACTTTCGAGTTCCGCGCGCACGCTCTTTTTCCTTTCCTCGCTCATGCGCATGGAAAATGCGGTATCTTTTTCCATTATACCACACTTTATCAAAATTTCCTTGCTTTTTTCGGCATTTTCGGAAATTTTCTTTTTTAAATTTTCGATTTCCGCCCGCGCGCCCGCGAGCCGCGCCGCGACCGCCTGCGTTTCTTCGCGCAATCCCGCCTCTTCGGCGCGCCGCTCTTCCCTCTTCTTCTGCAGTTCGGAAAGTTCTCTTTCCGTCCGCGCCGCAAGCGTTTTCCAGTCTTCTCCGCCCGTTACGCGCTCCGTTTCCGCGCGTTTTTTCCCGAGGAGCTCTTTCAGCTCGCTCCCGCGTGCGAGCAAAACTTCGAGCTTGTTTTTCTGCACTTCCAGGCGGGAAAGCGCGTCGCCGCGCTCCGCGGTCAGCCGCAGTTTCGCTTCGGCCGCCCGCTTTCTCTCGGCGTTTTTCCGCTTTTCCTCCCCGATCAGTCTTTCGAGTCCGCCGAGATCGATTTCCTCCGAAGTTTCCCCGCCGAGCTTTTCCTCTATAATCCTTTTGAGCCACAGCTCCCGCGAGTCGTTTTTCTCGTATTCGCCCTGCAAAAAGACGTATTCCTCGCGCACGCTCTTTTTTCCCGCGCTTTCGGTAATCTCTTTGAAAAGATCCCGCTCCTCACCGAGGAGGGCGAGCAGCTCGCCGTTGGCGGTCAGGCGTTCTTCCGCAGCGGCGGCGAGAGCCTCCAGCTTTTTCCGCTCGGCCTCCTCCGCCCTGTATTCCGCGCGCACCTTTAAAAGCTGCGCCTC
>UQZE01000030.1 GCA_900545325.1 uncultured Eubacteriales bacterium | reverse complement strand
TCCGATTTCGCCCCTGTCTTTTACGGCCGTAAACACCTTTCCGTCCCTTTCGGCGATATCCGTCACGTCGGCGTTCAGCAACAGTTCCACGCCCCGTCTTCTGAATTCCGCGTGAATGAAGGAGGCTATGTCTTCGTCGACCGTATTCAGCAAATGTCCGCCGCGCTGAACGATCGTAACGCGGATTCCCCGTTCCTGCAGGTTTTCCGCCATTTCCAGCCCGATAAATCCGCCGCCGAGCACGAGCGCCGACTTCGGCGCGTTGCGGTCGGTAAATTCGCGGATCTTCAGCGCGTCTTCCACCGTGCGCAGCGTAAACGTTCTTTCGCCCGCCTTATAATACGGCGGCACGAGCGGTCGCGCGCCGGGAGACAGGATCAGCTTGTCGTAATTTTCGCTGAACGTTACGCCGTTTTCGAGGTCGGCGACGATAACTTTCTTTTCCGCGCGGTCGATCTTTTTTACCTCGTGGCGGACTTTTACAACGATTCTGAACCGTTTGTAAAAAGCCTCCGGCGTCTGCAAAGTAAGCTCTTCCCCGTCTTCGATCACGCCGCCGACGTAATACGGCAGGCCACAGTTCGCATAAGAAATAAAGCCGGACCGTTCAAAGAGAACGATCTCGGCATTTTCGTCAAGTCTGCGGAGCCTTGCCGCGGCAGTCGCGCCGCCGGCCACCCCGCCGATTATGATGATCTTCATAAATAATCCTCTGAACGGCGTCAGCCCATCATGATCTCGGAAATAACTTCGAGAACTTTGTCATGACAGCCGCCGCAGCCCGTAGAACAATGCGTGATCGCCTGTACTTCGTCGAATAACTGCAATACGTCCTCGAACTTGTCGCGTCCTTCGAGCGCGTCCGCAATGTTGTTGAAACTTACCTGCTTACAGTTGCAGACCATATAATTTTCCTTCATTTCCATTCTCCTTTGCTCAATGACATTCGTGTTTTCCGCAGCCGTGTTCTCCGCAGGCATGCCCTTGGCCGTGCTCGCTTTCGTGATGGCTGCATTTTACGTCCGGATCGAACGCGAGTTTGCCGCTCAATAATGCTTTGACGGCCTCGTCGCAGCCGCCGCTTACGCCGCCGTAAAGTTTTATGCCGTTTTCGGAAAGCAGCTGTTTTGCCCCGCCGCCGATACCGCCGCAGATGAGGACTTCGGCTTTCATTTCCTTCAGCAAAGCGGCCAGGGCGCCGTGCCCCTGCCCCTCCGTGCCGACGACGCGGGATCCCACGATCTCCCCGTTTTCCACGTCGTAGATTTTAAACTGCGAAGAATGTCCGAAATGCTGAAAAACTTTTCCGTTTTCGTGCGTTACAGCGATTTTCATAAAAATCCCTCCTGTTTATGCTTTTACTTCGTTTGCATTATCTTATCACTAAACGCCGCAGTTGTCAAGTTATGTCGGCAAGACAATACGACGCCCCGCGGAAATTCCGCGGGGCGTTTCGTTTCAGCCGACGCGCCCGATCATATACCGTCCGATCGAACAAAGAAATTTCAGCGCGTCTTCGCGCAGTTCGGGCGGGTATTTCTCCACGAAAAAATCCGCCTCGAAAGTGAGATCGCCCCTATAACCCGTTTCCCGCAGGGCAGCATAAATGCCCTCCCAGTCTATTTTGCCGTTATAGGGGTAAGTGTGCAGATCGTATTTTCGGTCGTTGTCGTGCACGTGCAGCGCCTGCAGTCTGCCGCCCAGCGCGAGGATCAGCTCCTTCGCCGACGCGTTTTCCCCGATCATTTCCGCATGCCCTATATCCAGACAGGCGACGAACCATGCCGGATCGAGCAGGGACAGGTGCCGCAGAAAATTTTCCGCGGTCGAACAGGCGCACGGCACCGCCGAGGGGCTGTCCGCTGGCCACGACCACATGTTTTCCAGCGCGACCTTCACCCCGTATTTTTTGCAGTACGGCAGGAGCGGTCGGAAGATCTTTTCCGCGTTTTCCTCAGGGCTCCAATGATTGTACGGGTGCACGACGCAGATCTTTCCGCCCAGCGCCGACGTGATTTCCAAAGAACGCACGATATAACCGAAAATGCTTACGTTCCAGCCGTCGTCCCCCGGTTTATACAGCGGAAAGGGCGCGTGCGACTGGTTGCAGGCGATTCCCGCACCGTCCGCCGCCGCGCGCAGGGCGCGGGCGGTTTCAAGGTACCCGCCGCCGTGGAGCGGATTGCCCTCGTTTACCATGCCGAACATGGAAAAGTCGTAGGCGTCGAACCCGATTTCTTTGAGTTTTCTCACGCAGTCTTCGTATCCGCAGGTGCGTTGCAGCACCATCGTCTGTGTAGATAAAAGCATGGCTTACCTCCTCTTTTCATCGCGGTAGAGCAGAGCGAACACCCCGCCCTGCACCGTGCGGTTGCGGAATCGTATGGCGTCCGCCGTAACCGCGTCGTATCGGTCGGGAAAGGGCTCCCTCGTCTTTCCTTCCTTTAAAAAACGATCCACCATGGAAATGAATTTTTTCGTCTTGTCCGTGTCCTCGGTGAGCGCGGAAACCCAGATCATCCAATCGGTTTTGGAAACGGGATCCCGCCTGTCGAGGCGCACGCCGTAGCGGTCGGCGGCTTGAAGGTAATAGTCCGTTTCCCGTTCTTTCAGTTCCTGCGGGAAAAGTCCCAGCCCGAGCACGCCGTCGAAAAACAGGTTGTATTTGAGGCTGTATTCGCTGAAACGGCCGTCGAAGGTCAGCGGAAGAACGCCGTTTTTGCGCAAGGCGAGAATGTCGGCCGCATATTTCTCCGCCCTGTCGATATACTTCTGCCCGTCGGCCCCGGTTTTTAAGAGCATCTTGCCGAACGCCGCCAGCCCGACCGCGCTCTTGACGGCGAGATTGACGTTTTTATCGAGATGTCCCGAAAAGTCGTCCGTGCTCAGCTGATTTTCGGGTACGCCGCCCTTCTCGGCGATATAGTCCGCCCACTTCCGCAGTATCGGTATATGCTCTTTCACGAACTCTTGTTCGCCTTCTTCGTAGAGCGCCGCCATGATGATGAGCGCGTTGCCGCATTCCTCCACGGGCATCTGTTTTTCGTAATTGTAGATATCCGCCTCCTTCGGCAGGGCGAAAATATTGAGATAGCGCGTCTTGGACTCGGTGTATTCCCTCACGCTGTTGCGGATCCCGTACACCTGCCCCAGGCAGTAAGGGTAAATCCCCGCGTCGTGCGGCGCGAAAGGATAATTCCACACCTCGCAGGCGGCGAAACGCAGAATCGGTATCATCATGCCCTTGACGAGCGACGGATTGAAGAGCAGGAACAGCGGCGCCGAAGGATACGTTATGTCCAGCGTGGCGACGCAGCCGTTGGAATCGCATTCTTTCGATAAAAACAGCGTTTCCCCCGCTTTGTTTCTCACAAGTTTATGCGCGGCCACCGTCTGGCGGAGCGCGGCGCAGAGGATTTCGTAATACTCTTCCCCGTAAGGCGCGCTCAAACGCCGCAGTTTTTCGTCGAACTTTTTTAGGCGGGACAACACGCCGACGTATTCCGCGTCGCTTTGCCCGATCGCGTCGAAAATCGTCTTTCCGTCGCGGAAATAATAGCCTTTCAGCCATTCGCCGAAATAAAACGCCGAGATCGTATCGTCGTACGAAACGATAAATTTCCCCTCGTGGGAGCCGCGGCGCTCGGAAGAGGCGCAGATAAACAAATCCCGTTCCCCTGCCTCGGGCGCGGTCAGCGCGCCGCCCTGCAGATACTTTCCGAAGGCGGATTTCGACACCACGCGGCTGTCCTGCGACGTGACGTAATAATATCCCCAATCCGCGGCGGTAACGTCCTTTGCCAGGGACATGGGCAGCTGGCGTTTCAGCCCGACGAAAGCGGAACGCAGACCGCCGTGCGAAACGACGTCGGCGTAAACCTCGCCCTTATTGTCGTAGCATATCTCTTCCGAAAGAAAGAGCCTCACGCGCGTTTGCACGCCGCACGGCGCGCTCACTTTATAGCGGAAATAACAGCAGGGACAGGCGATCAGGTCAGGATCCTCCGGCAGGAGGGGCGAAACGAAACTTATTTCCAGTTTCACGCCGCCCGCGCGGAATACGTAATCTGTGGAAAACGCCGTTACGCCGAGATCGGTCTGTTCGGCCCTGCGTATACCGTCTATGTTTCCCAAAAAGGAATATTTTTCTTCCTCAACCTCTAACACGCCGTAAATCGGAGCGCTTTTGCCCGTCCAAAATGCCGTATCGTTTCCGTTCAGTTCTTCGCCCCGCGTCCAGATCGAAAAATATGGATCCTTTACAAACAACGGATATGCAGGTAACTTTCTTTTCGTCATAACTATCTCCCGCTTTTTTGTTTTTTTCCGCCGCACCGCGGCGGCTCTCTCGTTTTATATGTTTTTGCCGTAATTCAAGACCTGCACCGTACAAGACGACCCCTTGCGGAAGGAAAGCCCCACGGCCACTTCGCCCGACGGCAGCACGAATTCGCCCGAACCCGTGGTACAGGTTATCGTCTTGCCCGCCTCCAGCGTTCCGCGCAGCGTCTTCGCCTCCGTCATGCCTTCTTCGTACATGTCGCCGTACAGGGAGTAAACGTTCCCCTTCTTGACGAAGGTCATAATGACTTTACCGCCCGTAAAACGTATCTGTTCGCTTGTTTTGTCCCTCTTTTGGTAGCGGTTGCCTATCGTATCGGCTTCATAAAGTCTAATGCCGCTGCCGTAGCCCGCGTCGTTGCCGAGGGCATAGACCGCGTAAACGGCCTTACCGTCGCCGATAACGAAACCGCCGCTCGGATCGGCGTCCGAACCGCCCGTATATTCAAATACCGCGGTAACTTTGAAGTTTTCCGCCGCGCCCAGGCCGTTGAGCCACGCGGCCTCTTCGTCGCCGTTATCCGACGGATCGGAAACGATCAGATCGCCGCCGCGGGAATAATCCCATCCCGCGGAAGAAACGAGCGTTACGCCGTTGACTACTACTTTGCCGCCGATCTCCGCTTCCGTGAGCGCCACGTCGGCCGTCGCGCCCTCTGCGCCTACCGTAACCGTACCTTCGGCCGTCATGGTCTTGCAGCCCGCGGCGCGCACCGTTATGACGTATTCGCCTTTCGGCAGGCTCATGCTGTATTTGCCCGACGCGTTTGCCGAGGCGGTATAATACATGGATTTGTCCGCCGCGCCGACCGCGATGATCTCCGCGCCCGAAACGGGGGCGCCGCCCTGCGTTACCGAACCGGAAAGCCTGCCGACTTCCTCGTTGCCGAGCTTGGTGAACTCCGCGCGGATAAACAGGTTGGACGTTACGTTTTTATAGGTGTAAATCCCGTCGTCGAGATCTCTTTTTATCTCGTCGGTAAAATCGTCGTAATCTTCGCCGTTTTCGGAGATCTCGAATTTCACAAGCTTATTGTAGCCCGTAGAGGGACGGACCGTCAGTTCGAGGTCTCCGCCCTTTTTCACGGCGTACGTTTCCGCGGAAACGATACCGTAGTTCGGCTCTTCCACGGAAATGAGGTAGATGTCCGCCGCGTTGAGGAATTCCGTCAGTTCGGTCGAACCGTCCTCATAGGCGGTGCCCTTGGCGTTTTTGATCGTTACGTTGCAGCTCTGCGTCTGAATGCCGGGTTCCGACTCGCCGCCGAGCAGGGGGATTTCTTCCATATAGATGAGTTCCGCGCCGTCGCCCTCGCCGAGGAAGTAGAAGAACGTCGTTCCGGATTTTACGCACGAAAGCGTTACGCCGTCGTCAAAATTATCCACGCTGCCCGTATAAACCACGGTATCCGCGGTGCTGCCGTTCTGCGAAAACGCGGAAGATATCGAAAGCGTGCCGTTTTTGAGATAGGAGGAGTTCATATTGATGAGCAGTCCCGAAAAACAGAACTTGTTATACCCGACCAGCAGCCCCGCTTTGGGGTTGGTTGCGTCCACGCCGCAGGCGCCGCTTTCGTCCTTGTCGGGATAGAACGTAGCGCTGATGAGATAATCGTCGCTATAAATGTCGCGGAAAAAGATATACCCCTGCCCCCAACCGACTTCGGTCTGCCCCGACTTGTTGCTCGAATAAATGTTTTCGTCGGAGCGCGACAAATCCCAGTCGCTCGACTTCGCGAAATTGGTCTTGCTGTCGCCGAGAACGGCGTCGGGCGCGTCTTCCGACGTATAGCCCGTTTCGTCGAATTCGTAATACTTCGCGTAATTCGAACCGTTGGAATATCCCGGCCAGATGTTTCGCGTGGTCGCGCTCGATCCTATCCCGCTGACCAGCACATACGAGCATACGGCGCGCATTTTTTCGGGCGCGCTCTCATAGCCGAATTCCTTCCACGGCACGTACGCTTCCAGCGTCATGCCCGTGCAGTCGCCCGAATTATATTCCCCGCCCTGCGTGGTAACATGCGAGGCGTAAGAATACATGCCGTGCGTGTACGGCGTGTTTCCGCAGTCGAACGTTACGTAAAAACGATCCTGCAGGTCGTAATCGTCCCCGCGGGCGATATACACGTTGAATCCGCTGTTTTTGGTGCCGGCATATTCGCTCGCATAGTACACGCGCCAATCTTCCGAAACGGCCGCGAAATACAGTCCCGTATCGGAAAAGAACATGGTAAATCTGAAATTCACGCCGCTGGCGGTATCGTGGTTTTCCACCCAGTGAAGCCCCTGCCATTTTTCTTCGGAAAGGTCGCCGTCGATCTTCATATCGGCGTCGGGCACCGCTTTGAGGGTGTTTTGTTCGTAATTGTAATCCACGTCCTTAAACGAGCCTTCGGCGTCGCCCGCAGCGCAGCCCGCCGCGAAAAACAATGCGGCGCAAACGATAAGGCTGAAACAAATCAGTAATCTTTTCATTTATCCTACCTCCCCAGCACGACGATTTCGCTCACTTTCAGAGCGTCCCCCGCCGCCTTTAACGGGTCGAGCTTCTGCGAAATGCGGACGGTGATCTTTGTAACTTTGATCTCGTCGAAAGAAGCGTGCGCGCTGCCGCCCGGCCGCATGAACGATTCTTCGCCGTTATAGTAGTCCGGATTGAACGCGAGGTTCTCGATATACACGGCGTCCAGCGTTTCCCCCGTCCAGGAGGCGGGCTGTTCCGCCAACGTAAATTCTATGCGGTCGATTTTGGAAAACGCATATTCGAAATCGAAACTGTTGTATATCATAATCGCGCGCACGGTAACGGGACTGTCCCAAGCAAGGGTGATTTCCGTTTCGCCCGACGCCGCGTATTCAAACGCTTTCGAATAGGTATGGTTTGCGAAAATTTTGTCGTTCAGGTATTTCGCCGTGGACTTTTCGCCCGCGTCGTCGATCGTTACGGTCGCGGACGCCGCCACGTTCTCATATCCCGAAAACGCGGCGGGCGCGGGCTGCAGCGACCAGGTGGCGCCGTTGGTGTAGAGCGCGTCGAACGTGCCGCTCTCCGTTTCTATGCCGTAATCGGACGCCTTTATGCCGAACGCCGAACCGTCGATAAATTCCACCCTGTCGACGGCGATGCCGCGCGGGTTGGAATCGCCCGTGGAACGGTTCATGAGCGAATGATAGACGACGAAAATCTCCTCCCCCGTTTCTACGAAACAATGGTGTCCGGGGCCGGACATCTGGTCCATATACCCTTCCATGTAGAGCGAGGGGTTGCCGTGCGACGGATCGAGCTTGATGAAGTCGCCCATCGGGCTGTCGCTGACCGACACCGCCACGCAGTACACCGTTCTGTCCTGATAGCGGCCGAAAGCGTAGGTCAGATAATACACGCCCTCGTGTTTGATCATGTGCGGCTCCTCGTTGATATCGGAATTGCTCACCGTTTCCATGGCGAACGTTTTGCCGTTTTTATAATCTTCCTCCGACTGATAGTTCGCCCAAAGCAGTTCTTTGAAGGAACCGTAATCGGGCGTAACCATGTCGAGCATTTTCACCACGCAGATCATGCCCAGCCTCATTGCGCCGTCAACTTCCCACCGCGCGCGGAAATAGAGGTACCACTGGCCGTCGTCGTCGCGGAACGGATTGGGGTCTATGCACCAAAGCGTTCCCTCCTTTTCATCCGTTATCCAGTCGCATCCGTCGCCGAGCTTTCTGCTCGTATGGTCGACGTTGAAACTGAGGTTAGGCTCGGCCGTACCGTAACGGTCGCCGTATGCGTCCTTATCGGTATACAGCCTGAACCCGTTGGCGGGATTGTCGGATACAGCCACGAACATTTCGTAATGCGTGTTTTTATCCACGTCCGACGCGCGCTGGCCCGAAGCATACATATAATATTTCTGCGTAACTTCGTCGTAAGCGACCTCGGGCGCCCAGATATTGTGCGTGCACCACTGCGAACCGTCGAAGTCGAGCGCCATGCCGACTTTTTCCCAGTTGCTGAGGTCTTTCGACCGCATGACGATGATGTTATAATAAACGTTCGTCGTGTACAGGTAATAATAACCGCCCCAGGTTTCGTCGCGCTCTTCGGGCACCCACAGCACATCGGGATCCGCCGCGTGATTTAAAAGCAGGTCGTTGCGGTAATAAAGGTCTGTATCGTAACTTCCGTCTTCGTTGATCCCGTCGTTATAGGCGAGCGCGGCTTCGGCCTTTTTTTCGCCGCACCCCGCGGCGAGCGGCAGAACGGTCAGCGCCAGCAGCGCGGAAAGCAGGCAACTTAAAAATTTTTTCACTTCTCTTCCCCTTTTTTGATTATTTTTATTTTCAGCCTTTCAGCCCGGAGGACATCGAAATGCCCTTGATGAAAAATTTCTGCGTGAAAAGGTAGAGCACAAGGAGCGGCACGATGGATACGATACACGTCGCCAAAATGACGTCCCACTGATTTTTATACAGGCTCATCAGGCTTTTCAGCATAATCTGCAAAGTATAATATTTCGCGTTGTCGCCCAAGTAGATCAAAGGATTCAGATAGGCGTTGTAATGACTTATGAAGGACAAAAGCGACAGGGAAACGAACACGGGCACGCTGAGCGGCATGGCGATGCGCACAAACGTGCCGAAGTTGGAAAGCCCGTCCAATTTGGCCGCCTCGGTAAGTTCGTCCGGCAGCCCCGTAAAATACTGCCGCATGAAGAACACGTTGCCCGCCGAACCGAACAGCCCCGGTATGATGAGCGGCAGAGGCCCGTTCGTCCATCCGATGGTATCGAACAGCAGATAGCTGCTGACCAGCGTGATGGTGCCGGGGATCATCATGGTGGCGATCAGAAACGAGAAGATCGCGCCGCGGCAGGGAAATTTCAGCTTGGATATGGCGTATCCGCTCGCCCCGGATACGAAGATGCCTGCGAGCGTGGGAATGATCGACTGCCAAATGGTATTCCAGAACGACAGCGGTATGCTACTGCCGATAAACATGGCGATCTCGCTGTCCGCGGAAATGACCGTTTTATAGCCGTCGAAAGAAATGCCGTACTTAGGCCACCAGGTAAAGGTGGACGAAAGTATTTCGTAATTATGCTTGATACTGCTGATGAAAATCAGATAAAAGGGTACGACGACCGCCAGCGTTACGAGCGCAAGCAGAAAGTACAGCAAGACCGCCGTCGCGGCGCGCGCGGCTTTATATCGGCTGTTATTATTTTCCATATCACGCGCTCTCCTTTTTCTTCGATTTGAAAATGACCACGGTGATGGCGCCGATCAGAATGGCGAGCAGCCAGGACGCCGCGGACGCATATCCCATGCCGTAACGATAGGGCGAGCCCCATGCCTTGTCGTAAATGTAGTACACGATGGTTACGGCGGACTGACCAGGTCCTCCGCCGCCGACCTGCGAACCCCATATCTGGTGCATGGTAAACGCCTGCAATCCCTTGATCACGCCCATGACGAGCATGTAAAAAGTAGTCGGATTTATGCTCGGCCAGGTGATGTGCGCAAACTGCTGCAAGGTATTCGCGCCGTCTATCTCCGCCGCCTCGTAAAGGTTTCTGTCCACCGCGGCGATTGCCGACTGGTACAAAATGATGTTGTAGCCGCACCCGCTCCAAATGAGCATGACGAGCAGCGCCGTGCGGAAAGGCCATTCTTCGTCCAGCCAGTTCACGCGGGCGCCTTCCCCGAACAGGCTGCCGAGTATGCCGTTCAGAATACCGAAGTCCTTTTCAAAAATCCAGTACCACATGACCGTGGTCGCCACGACCGAACAGACGTACGGAATAAAGAATACGGAACGGAAAAACTTTTTGCCTTTCACGCCCTTTGCCGAAAGGAGCAGCGCGATGCCCAGCCCGAGAAAGATGCAGACCACCGTGGCGATCATGTAGAAAAACGTATTGCCTATGGACTTGAAAAAGGCGGGATCGGAAAATATCGCGGCAAAGTTGGAAAAACCCGTGAATTTCGCCTGCGAAAAATCGAAGCTGTGGAGTTCCTGGAAACCCAGCCACAGCGAAACCAGCTGCGGTATGAACCCGAACAGAAAGAACCCTACGACGGGCGGCAGGGCCATCAACAGCCCCGACGCCGCGTCGCGGTATTTCTTTTGTTTGATACGCACCGGCGGTTTTGCCGAAATTTCCTTCATATGCATCAACCCTTTTTATATTTGTTGAGATACTGCTGGGTTAATTCGAAACGATCGAAAAATTCCTGCAGCGTCATCTTGTTGTTGCGCACCTGGTTATTCAGATCGTCCGCCCAGTAATCGTCGATCCATACCTTGTCGGGCATGTACCACCAATCGCCCGGCGTTTCGTACACGGCGGCGTCCGCAACGATCTTTAAATTCAGATCTTCTCCGGAGGCGATATACGCATCCACGCAGTCGGGGCGGCTGGGCACGGTGAAACCCGTTTCCGCCGCGAAGGTCTGCGCCTCTGCGGAAGAAAGGTATTTGAGAAATTTCATGGCCGCGAGTTTCTTTTCCTCGGAAGAATAAGAGTTGATGCAATACGCGTTGGAATCGCTCGCGCCCGCGGGTACGCCCTTTCTGCTGACAGTGCCGTCCCCGGCGTATTCCTTGAATATCGGCAGAGGCGCCACGTTCCAGGCAAAGGCGTCGGGCGAGTTCTGAATCGTTTCCTGCATGGACAGCAGGGCGTTGGACTTATGCACGATCATCGCCACCGAACCGTCGGTGAACATGCCCGTGTCGCCCGTAACGGCCACGTTGCTCGGCTGCGGGCTGATTTCCAGCCCCACGCCGTATTCGTCGGAAGAGTCCTTTTTCTGCGCCAGCTTTACGTAACGGCAGAAAGCGTCGCGTTCGGAAGGCAGCCGCACGAGCTTGTTTTCCGATTCGAGGCGGAGCACCTCTTCGGTGAGATCGGCCTCGGTAAGGTCGGAAGACTCCTGCAAAATGCGCGCGGAGGTTTCTTCGTCGAGGTCGGTGCGGTCGGTATAGGCGATCAGTTCGCCTGCGGCATACTTGTTTCCGCCCACGGTGATCTCTCCCTCTACGCCGTCCGCCACGATAAAGTTGGGAACGGCGTCCTTCAGCGTAAATACCCAGTCGCCTTCGCCCGTAACGTCTTCAATGCAGTCTCCTCCAACGCTGAACCCGTAGTAGAACCACCACCAGGTATAATAGCCGTACTTCGTCGGCGAACCGCTGTTCCACTTTTCCTTCGTCATGATTTTGCCGAGGTCTTCCACCTCGTCCCAGCTCATGGCGATCTGATTATTGAACACCATGACTTCCTGCTGCGTGGGCTGGCTCCATACGTACGCTTCGTTCTGATATGAACCGCCGTAGTTGTTCACCACGGACTCGCGCACGAAACCGCGCCTGAGGTGGTCGGCGGTAAAGGAGGTGTTGTGTTCGGCGTTGAACGCCTCTGCGTACGCTTCGTCTATTTCGCTTTCGGGCACGCTGACGCATATGATGCCCGTCTTTTCAAAAGCGCTCTGATTGTAATAGATAATGGTCGGGCTCATATCGCGCACGATGCCGTAAAGCGGATCGTCGTCGTTGGAGGTATTCGTATCCACGTCGTAACGATAGCGCGAAATGCCGCTCTGATACATCGCGTCGGTTTCCAGCGTGATGCCCGTGGAGGCCTGCAGTTCGTCCAGATCCTGCACAAAGCCCTGCTGCACGTATTTTTTGAAATAGCGGTCGTTCGCGTAGAATACGTCGGTCGCGCCCGTGCCGTTGTACGTGGTCAGAAGGAACTGGTCGTACCCGTCGGTGGGTTTGTAGCTGATGTCCACCCAAACGCCGTCGTCCCAACCCTGGCCGTCGTTATATTCATTCGTGATGCTCACGAGCGTACTGTATTCCACCATTTCGCCCGAAGCGATGAATTTGATACGCCGGCGGTTGCCGATGTTTTCGTTTCCGCCGCAGGCCGCGAACGCCGCCGCGCTGCCCGCCAGACATACCGCCAAAAAGCCGCAAAGTAGTTTTCTCATCCGCATTTTCTTACTCCTCAACTTATAAAATTTTTTGTAACGAACTCTTGTCAACGACAAAAAAACGTGTTATAATCTGTTTACCGAGGTCGGAAAACAGACTTAACGCCGCTGATTTGATAATATTTTACATCTGTTTTGCGTATTACTCAATACAAAAAGTATCGTTTTACTACAAAAAATCACGATAGTGAAAGACGAGGGGAAAATCTTGGAAAAAAACAAACCTATCATCAAAAGCGTGTACGACGTTTCGAAAAATTCGATCAAACTTTCGCTTCCGAAAACTACGAAAATGCAGCGGCACAAGTATTATCTGCGCAGCATCGGCTACGAAGAGATCGGGAAAAATTACTACAACGAAATGCAGTACGAAGATTTTTTCATGATCAACTACACCCTGCACGGATCCGCGAAACTGAAATACGACAATATCGAATTCACCCTCCGTCCGGGAGATCTCTGTTTTCTTTACACCTATCAGCGGAGGATCTTCCGGCCGGTAAGCGATAAGGACTACGATTGGATCATCTATTACATACACTTCTTCGGCGAAGACGTAAAGGACTTTTTCAACGGACTGAAAAACGACGAACTCATTATCGTGCACGACTTCCCCCGCGAACAGATAGAACCATACGTAAAACGCATGCTGAACGGCATAAAAAGCCCCCCCCCCCCGCACCTGGAAAACAAATTGTCGCAAAATATTTACAGAATTTTGCTCAACATTCAGGACCATATCGAGAAGGCGAACGCGGACGGAAGACAGCAGCAGCTGCAAAACATCATAGACTTTATCGAGGCGAATTATTCCGAGCCGATCACGCTGGACGACATCGTGAAACACTCGTTTTTTTCGAAATCGCACCTCAATACGCTGTTTCTTGAAATACTAAAAACGACGCCGATGCAGTTCGTGCTGAACCTGCGGCTGCAGAAAGCGCAAAGACTTTTGATGACGACGAATCTGAACCTCAAAAGAGTGGCGGCCCTCTGCGGGTTCAAGGACGAAAGGGCGCTCATCTATGCGTTCAGGGCGCACCTCGACACCACGCCCTCCGATTTGAGAAAGAACGTCAGAAAGGAAATATAAAAAAGAGCGGGAAGATCTTCCCGCTCTTTTTCGAGCTTTTACTGCGCCTTTGTAGCGTATTTCGCGATAACGTCCGCTTCATACTGCGTATAGTTACTGTATCCCGTCTTTCCGTTTACGGAAATCTCATACGGGCAGTCCTCGCCCGCTTCGCTCTTTAATCCGGCCTCGATCTGCGCCAGCAGTCCGTCGGCCGCGGCGGAAATGCTCGTTTTCGCTTTTACCTCCGAAAGCAACGTTACCGTCTGTCCCTCCGCCGTAAAGCGGAAATAGATGCTTGCGGAATATTCCACGCCGTAATTTTCCTGCTTTATATTGGCGACCACGCCGTTAAAGGCATATATCCCGCGGTCGAAATCTTCGGTATAGTTGACGGCCTCTATCCAGGCTTCCGCATTATCGGAGGCGCGCACCAGCTTGACGCCGAACGTTACGTCCTCGTAAAGGCTGTCGTAAGCGTCCACCAGATCCCAGCTGATCTCCGCGGAAAAACGCAGGCCCTCGGAACCGACGTCGTAACGGACGGACGCGCCGCCCGCCGCCGCAAAGTTCGAAAAATCGACTTTGCCGTCCCTGTCGGCCTCCGTCGTTTCCCCCGCGTAACCGTTGTAAAAGAAATCGGCTTTTCTGCTCTTCGTCGAGGTCATGTTGAACATATACGGCGCAACTTTCACGGTTTCGTCCGTCGGGAAAGCGATATCGAACAGGTGTACGAATTCGCCTCCGTTTTCCTTTTCGTAGACCGCGTAAACGGGGTAAGCTTTTCCTTCGATCTCTACGGTTTCTTCCGTCATCGCGCATTTATACGTCAGGGTATACCCGGGCGTAGCCAGAGCCGTGGCGACGTGATTGTTGCACAGATTGTTACTGTCCGCCGTCGTACAGGCAACTACGGCTCCCTCGGGATAAGGGGTCGCCGTCCCCGCGTTCTTCGTACGTATCCAGATATTCGTCGACGCATCGCCGCTCACTTTATTTTTATTTAACACATATGCCACGCGTTTGGAAAAACGGCGCACCGTAACGGCGTTATCTCCGTAAGTGAATTCGAAGCCCGGGTAGGAAACGCCATTACCCGTATCTATGGATTCATGCACGAACCCTAATTCCGAGCCGACTTCCATAGCCGTGCCTTCGTAAGCGGCCGCAGCGTCGGTTTTTGCGTCGCTTTCGGTATATTCATAATCGAGATCGACGGCAAAGTCCGACATGAAGGGAAAATCTTTCGCATTTGAGAACCATGCGCCGAATCCCTCCACTTCGTTTTCAAACTGCAGGGTGCAGAGATAAGCGCCGCTTTCGTAATAATTCCAGACGACGGTGCCGTCGGCCTGCGTTATCTTTCTGAGGGCGATCGTTACGGGTTCGCCGCAGAACATGGTGTCGTACATGCCGCCGCTCGCGATTATGGTGGAAAGCGTTTCCGTATCTCCGTTCTTTTCGGTCTGCACGTCGATAAACCCGCCCGTATTCACGTCAGCGCCGAGCAGATTTTTCGTGCCGCTGTTCCCGTTGTTCGCATTTTCAAAATATGCGGGCGCGGAAATTTTTACGGAGGCGGTGCCTCCCATCGTATACAGCACCAAACGCGAAGTAAAACGCGCCAGGACCGTGGTCGTGCCGTCCGCGTCGAACTGAAAACCGTACCAGGTCGTTTTTGCGGACGTATCGCGCGTATATACATAGGATAGGCGGACGTTGCCGGAATTCGGGTCGATCAGTTCGCCTTCCTCCGCAAGTTCCGCGTAATATTCATTCAGAACGGAGCCGTCGAACTCGCGTTCGGTACCGACGGCGGCGGCTTCCGCCGCGCCGCCGAACACGGGTAGGCAGGCCAGCGCCAGCAGACAAGACAAAAGCATTACGGAAAATTTTTTCATTACTCAGTCCCCTTTTTACTACGATAAATATCGCTTTTTTTATAATTGTAACAACCGTCCGCAAGCTTTTCAATACAAACAATTTCTCTCAACTACAAATAATTTTTGTTATTTTTCCGAGCGAAAAACGACAGAAATTTTTTGTATTTCCGAAATAATTTTTGTATTGAATAATAAAAAATACAAATGTAAAATAGTAGATAGAAATCTGATAAGGAGCTGAACAGATGAGAGCATTGAAAATTTTATGTCTTGCGTGCGCGCTTGCGTTTGCGGTTGCAGGAATGACCGCCTGCGGCGGCAAAGTGAAAAATATCGAAACGGCAGAAGTAAGCCTTTCGCAGACCGAATACGTTTACGACGGTACGGAAAAGAAACCTGCCGCGACGGTCAAGCTCGGCGAAACGACGCTTTCCGCCGACGATTATTCTTTAACGTACGAAAACAACGTCAACGCGGGTACCGCAAAGGTTACCGTTACGGGCAAAGGCGGTTATACCGGCGCCGTGAGCGCGGAATTCACGATAAAAAAAGCGCAGCCTTCCCCCGAAGAAATCACAGTTACAGCCAAATACGGCCAAAAAATCGCCGACGTGGTGAACGAGCAAGGCTTTACGCTCGACGCGAGCAACGCCGTCCCTGCGGACACGGTGCTGTCGGCGGCGGGTGAAAAAGCGTATACGATAAAAATAGTATACGTGCCCGAAGATACGGCGAATTATGAAAACGGCGTGCAGACCGTACATATAACCGTCGAAGCCGACTATACCGAGGACGAAAACGACAACGTCGCGGACGACGACGATTTCACCGTCCCCGACGCAGGAAACTGAAAAATTTTGACAAAGCAAAACACCGCAGTCCGTCTGCGGTGTTTTTATTTCTCAGCCGCGCCCGGCCGCATTTGCCTTAGACATGCCGCGCAATGTTAAATTTGACAAGAATATCCCGCAGTGATATAATATCGGTATGGCAGATTTCAATATCAGCGTAAAATACACTCGTTTCCTGCGCTATGAAAAAATTCCGTTCGACATTCCCACCCATACGCATCCGTATTGTGAGATCGTCTACTATACGAGCGGCACCGGGTACGGTTGCATCGAAGGGACAAAGTATCGGTATACTCCCAATTCCTATGTATTTATCCCGACGGGAACAGAACATTCCGAATACGCGGAAACAGTAAGCGCGCATTACCTGATCGGGCTTATGTGCAATAAAGACGCCCCCACCATTCCCGCAGGATTTCATGAAGACGATTCCAACGGCCTCCTGCCCGACTTATTCGGTAAAATTCAAGAGGAACTGAGAAAATCCCTGCCGTATTACGAAACCTGCATAGACGCGCTTGCAAAACAAATTCTCATCTACATTGCGCGGCGCTTTGCGGTGGAAAACGAAAAAGCTTCGTCCAAAATCGATATGGCCATCAACTTTATGAATTCTCACTTCGATCAGGAAATCGATCTGCACGAACTTGCAAAGTCCACCTATTACAGCTACGATTATTTCCGTCATTTGTTTGCCAAATTCAAAGGCACGTCGCCGCAAAGATATCTTCTTAACCTGAGGCTGGAACATGCGACCCGACAGTTAGAGCAGACCGGGCTTCCGCTTTCCTCCATCGCACAGGGCGTGGGCTATCATTCCGCCGCGGCGTTCAGTATCGATTTTAAGAAAAAATACGGTAAAACCCCGTCGGAATACCGCGCTTCCTACACGCCCAATCAGCAGAACCTTCAATATAAAGAACGGCATGAAGAGGAATGATTTCGGCATAAGACAAAAAACGCCTGCACTAAAAAGTGCAGGCGTTTTTCAATATAAAAGCAATTCGTCAATTGCCCGTTGCACCTCCGCCCGCCCCGCTTTCGGGCGGACGATCATATGTTTTCCCCGTTCGTCATGCATCAATACGGACATACCGTCGTCCTCTATCCGCACCGTGCCCCGTTCGTAGGAAAAAAGGTCGTTTCCTCTGCCCGCCGCCAGCAGGGCTGTAATCGGATCCCAGGAATCCCGCGCGACGTCGTCGTCTGTAAACGAAACGCCGAATTCATTGACCGCAAAACATTTCATGGCGTACCAAACGGGATGATCGGGAACCTCCCGCAACGGCAGCCTCATGGCGTCTCCGCACAAAATA
>UQZE01000029.1 GCA_900545325.1 uncultured Eubacteriales bacterium | reverse complement strand
CAGTATTCTTCTCCCGCCGAAACAAAACGTTCGTTTTCCAGCATTATGCACCTCGTAAAAAATATACGGCGGCGGCAAAAGCCGCCGCCGACACAACAAGTTATGGCATCATTCCGCCGCGGGATACATGACGTCTATGATCGCCTGCGAAAGAGGTATGCCCTTGGACATATCCCAGCCGCTGAAACCTGCAAAACTCTTGCTTTCGTCCGCCGCAAGCTCCTCTACGCTCGCCTTGGCCATAACGCGGGTATTGACCGCTTTGTCGCCTACCTCATCGGCAATCTTCTGGCTTTCTGCGCAGACGGCGTAAACGTCGGTCAGCGCATACGGCTTGCCGCCGTCGCCCGTACCGTAAACGATCCCGTCTTTTGCGGCAAGGGGCGCGCCGTTGTGAATGACGACCACATTTTTAACGACCGCTTTTGCATTGACGATCTTGCCGATCAGAATGCCCGATCTGCCCCAGCCGTCGTTGGAAGCGCTCGAGCGGCTGCCGTGTACGATCACGTTTTCTATCGTGCCGCCGAAAACGCAGAACAATCCCGCGTTGCCGCTGACCTGCACGTTTGCGAACGCTACGTTTCTGACGACGCCGATTTCATTGACCATGCCGAGGAAACCGTTGTTGCCGCCCTCGATCTTCATATTGCTTATGGTATGGTTGCGGCCGTCGAAAATTCCGATAAAGCCTCTGTTTACGGTGTCCGTCGAGGAATCGCACTGTGCGTATCCGCACCAGGAGGCATAGACTTTCCCGCCGTAATCGATATCCGCGCCGAGCGCGAAATACCCGCCGAAGCGGTAAGCCGCGACGTCGCTCGTGGAATCGGCTTTGCTGAGTTCCGCCATCGAATCGAGGTCGGCGGCCGTCGTGAGTATTTTCGTAACGAGCGCGGCCTTGACCACGTATTCGGTAACCACGCCGTCTTTATTCGCGACGACGGTATACGTGTAGTCGCCCGCGTCCTTTGCTTTCAGCGCGGCGTCGGCGGTTTCGCCGAGCGTAACCGTGCCGTCTGCAAACGTGGCTTCGAGTTTGCCGCCGTCTTCGTCGTACATGCCGAGGAAGGAAACGCCCTCGCCTTTGAGTTCGTCCAGCGTCAAGGCAAAGGCGCCGGAAGAACTTTTATCCCAGTATTCCGAGATCGCCGCGGTTTTGTCCTCCCGCACGGAGGCCTTGACTTTGAACGTCCTTTCGAACTGCATTTCGCCCTTTTTCGCCACAACGGTAACTTCCGCGCCGTCCGCAACGCCGTATTCCACGGTAACTACGCCCGTTTCCGCGTTTATGCTCACTTTATCCACGGGTTCTTTCAGGCTCCACGAAACGCCGTCCGCATTGGCGGAAAGCTTGTTTTCGCCGACCGTCAGTTCGCCCGTATCCTCGATGTAAAATTCGTAAAGAAGTTTATCCGAGATCACCTCGATGATCTTATCGCTCATGGGAACGCCGAAAGACATATCCCAGCCGCTGAACCTCTCGAAACTTGCGCCGTCGTCGTTTTTAAGCGTATCCACCGTCGCTTTTACGAGAACGCGCGTCATCGCCGCCGCGTTGCCCTGCGAAAGGGCAACGGTCTGCTTTTCCACGCATACGCCGTATACGTCGGTCAGTTTAAATGCCTTGCCGTCGTCGCCCTTGCCGTAAATCACCGCGTCCATATCCGACGGAGCGGCCTCCGAAAGGACGAGCACGTTATTCACCGTCGCCGAAGCGTTCACGATCTTGCCGAAGAGCAGGCCGGAGCTCCCCCAGGTTGCGGAAGTGCCCGTCTTGGTACCGTGTACGATCACGTTTTCCACCGTGCCGCCCAAAAGACAGATCAAAGAGCCGTTTTCGCTGATTTTCGCGTTGGCGAACGCCACGTTTTTGAATACGCCGCTCGCGTTGAGCGTTCCGATAAACCCGCCGTTGCTGCCGGGAATGACCATATTGCTGATGGTGTGGTTCTGCCCGTCGAACGTGCCGATGAACCCCGTGGTCGTGGTATCCGTCGAAGAATTGTTCTGCGCGTAACCGCACCATTGCGGAACGGTCTTGCCGCCGTAGTCGATGTCCGCGCCGAGCAGGAAGTAGCCGCCGCGCTGATATTTGCTGAGATCGGTGGACTTATCCGCCTCGCTGTATTCGCCCATCTTGTCGATATCGGCCGCGGTATTGATCACTTTTGTGGCCATTACCACCGGCATTTTGTAAACGGCGTCCGCCGTTTCCACGCGGTACGTTCTCTCGCCCGACCAGATATCCGCCTTCGTCAGCATGAGTTTGCCGTCCGAAACGGAAACCCCGATCGAGGCGTTCTTTTCCACGTCGGTAACGGAAACGACTTTGTCCGCCGTAACGCCGTAACCGAAAAGCGCACTTATGTCGAGTTCCAGCGCCTTCGCCGTATCCGCATTGATATCGGCCACGAGCGCTTCTTCTCCGACGGCGACTTCGGGCTTGAATACCGTTACCGCAACGGACGCGTCGAACAGATCGCCGTTGGCGCTGGTATATTTCGCCGTTACCGTAACGGCGCCGCCGTCCTCCGGCATGGCCACCGCCGTAACGAGGCCCGCCTCGCTCACCGTAACCGCGTTTTCGTCAGAACTCGTATACGTAACCTTGCTGAGGTCGGTAACGGGACTGCCGTTTTCCGTGATCTCCGGCACCAGCTGGTGCGTGCTGTGGAATTCCTCCGTCGGTTCGCTCAGCGCGAGCGAAAGAGAACTGACGTCCAAATTTATGGAAACGTTGTCGCGCACCGTAACGGCGACTTCCTCTTCCATGGAATAACCGAAGTAAGCCGCCCGCACGAATACGGTGGTCTTACCCGTTTTCACGCCCGTTATCGTGCCGTTTTCCACGGTGGCCACGGCGGGGTCTTCGCTCTCGTAGGTAAAGGAAACGTCTATAACGCTGCCCTTATATTCCGCCTGCGGGGAAAGCTTGGCAGTCGTACCCAATTTAAGGGTAACGCTCGAATTTATCCCCACGATCTGCGGCACCGCGCCCGAAGGCGTTACCTTGATCGTGCAGTCGGCCGACTTGCCCGCCGCCGACGCGGTGATCGTGGCGCTGCCCTGTTTCAGCGCCGTAACCACGCCTCCCTCCACCGAGGCGACCGCGGAATCCGAAGTCGTCCATACGACCTTTTCTTCCGTGCCCGTAACGGTGGCTGTGAGCGTAACTTGTTCGTAAAGATCAAGTTCGTACTCCGTCTTTTCGCCTAACGTTATCGTAACTTCCGTTTTCGGCGTCTTATCACATGCCGTGTAAAGACACAATGCGGAAACTACGACGAGCGCCAGCGCCAGTAAAATTTTACTTTTACCTTTCATCTTTTTTCCTCCTGTTTTATTAAATATCTCGATAACCGAGGTATTTTCAGATTATATCCTACGCTATGCCCCAGCTCGCCCAGAGCTCGCTTATGTCCCCGCCCTCTTTCACTTTCGTTACGTTGAGCGCGGTGCAGTCTTCCTTGAAAGAGTTTTTCTCTTCCAGCGCTTCGCCGGAGGTCATTCTGCCCGAATACAGTTCGATATAGAGATAGCGGTACGCCAGGCTTTCGAGGCATATCCTGTCGCGGAGAGAAGCGTACAGTTCGCCGTCGCTCTCTTTGAGCGGCTCTATGGCGGCGTAGGCTTCGTCTATTTTGCCGAGCAGCGCGTTGAGCGTGCTCTGCGGCCAGAATTCCGATTTTACGTTGTTCAGGTAAATGCCGCCCGTGGTGTTCAGCGTTTCTTCTATATAGACGCACTGCATGCGGTAGAGATCGAAAAGTTCGCGCATCGGCTCCGCCGCCTGCTTATAATAATTCCCGAAAAACTCGTCGATCAGTTCGTTCATGTTGAGCGAGCTGTCCCATTGCAGCTTGCTGTTGAGCCACACTTTCAGCCTGCCCCAGCCCGTGGAGTTGGAATTGTTCCACTGTCCCTGGTCGAACATATAGCTGCCGCCGCGGTTGAGCGCGAACCAGTAATTTCCCTGCATGCTGTTGAAGCTGTTGAACGGGTAGAGATAGTAATGGAAGTTCGTGCTGTACAGCCACAGATACAGTTTGTCGGAAAGCGCGCGCCACGCGTCCATCGTTTCCGCGAAAGAGGCGTTTTCCGTTTCGTAGAAGGAATGCGAGTAATCGGCGTCGATCGGCGCGTAGAACACGCACACGTTGTCGCGGCACACCACGGAATCGTCCACGGGAGAATAGCTGCCGTCCGCGTTTTTGATCACGGGCGCGTTCGTCGTCATATGGTAGGCGAAAAAGCAGATGTTCACCTGCCGCGAACTGTTTTTCTCCGCGAAGTATTTTTCCACGTCCTCCGCTATCCTGTTGCAGAACTGCACCACGGTCGCGGCGTCCGTGCCGTATTTTTGCAGATTTTCTTTGCAGGCGGCGCAATCGCACCACGTGCGCTTGTCTTCCTGCGTGATGGTTATGTTCTGCCTGTCGGGATATTCTTCGAGGCAGGATATAAGCTTTGCGAGCAGCGTCTGATAGAGTTCCTCAGCCTCCGCTTCGTCTCCGTGCGCGAGGAAACAGAGCTGCGTGCCGTCCCCGCTGTACCATTTCGGATGCTCGGTCTTATAAGTTTCGGGCGGCAGATATTTGAAGGTATTGTGCCACGTCGCACCGTCCACGGGGATCCACACGTCGTCCGACTGGTTATAGCGCAGCCTTCTCGCAAGGTAGGCGTCGTTGGTGGAAAGCCCGTATGCGGTAACGCGGTAATTGAAATCGGGAATGTCGGTAACGTCGTATTCGCTGAAAGCGATCTCCGTCTTTTCGTCGTAGGCGTATTCGTCCGAACTGTAAGCGCGGAAGTTCACCAGATCGTACAACAGTTCGTAGGCGCCGAACAGCACGCCGCTGTCCGTTTCGCCCAGCACGAAAACGCACTCGCCCTTCGACTTGATCTGATAGCCCGAAAACCCGACTTCTTCCGTGAGAGCCACGCCCGCCGCCTCCGCCGTTTTCGTATCCCCTAAGGATATGTATTTCGCAGAGGAAGACCACGCGGCGTCGGCGTCGGTCAGCGTTTCCAGGATCACGCCCGTGGATTTCTGCACCCAAACCTTAATCTCGTCCGCCGCCACGGTTATTTCGCTTTCCGCGTCCGCGGGAACGACGATTTTATATTCGCTTTTCCCGTTTTCCACGATATTGCGGTTGGTCTTTTTGATGTTGAAAACGTGCGTGCCGCCCGTGTACGGCACCTCCCCTTCGGAAACGTCTATCGTGTCCACGGGCTGCGCGCTCCTTTTGCAGCCGACCAGCGAAAAAGCCATGATGAGGCAGCAGAGAACGGCCGTTATTTTCCAAATCTTCATTTATCTGCCCTCCTTGATCGTCAGATTGTAACGGTAGGTGCCGATATTGCCCGCTTCGTCGCGGGCGGCGATCACCACGGCGTATTCCCCCGCTACGGACGCGATGAAGGAATTGCCGGGAAGTTTTATCATTCTGCCCGTCGGCAGCAGCACGTACGTTTCCACGGTTATCTTTTCCGCGGAGGAAACGTTGTCGCTCACCGTTACGGAGGGCACGACCACCGTTGCGCCGAGTTTGCCTTCCGAGATCATTTTCCCTTCGGGGGAAATCACGGGCGCGACGTCGTCCACCACGAATACGGAATACGACTTGCTGCCGCTGTTGCGCCAGTCGTTGAGCTTGAAGCTGATCTTGTACGTGCCGAACGCGTCCAGTTTGAATTTATACGCGGCGGGAGCCACGTTCTCGAGCGTAACGCCGTCCACGGAAACCACGGGGTTCCCGTCGGGCGCGCTCACCGTGAGCAGCGCCTGCGGATTCGGATCGAGCACGTCTGCGCATACGATTTCGTTGACCGATATTTCAGAACCGTATTCCATCGTTCCGCCGTAGCTGCCGAGAATCTGCACACTCGGCTCCACTCTGTCGAGCGGCGCTTCGTTGAATATCTGTTTGTTGAGTTCCCTTACGAAAATTTCGCTGTCCCCTTTCACGCCCGTGATCTCCAAGGTGAGATAGACGAGCCCGCTTTCAAAACCGTCGAACGCCGTTCCGTCCGCCGCGGTCGGAACCTTCACGTATTCGCCGTCGCCCGCGTAGGAAACGCGCGGATCCGCGTTGTCGTAGCGGAAACGGAATTCGTTCACCTGCGCGTTCGAGAAAGAAGACGAAAGGTTATATATCGTCGCGCCGTCGTTGATGCGGAAAGAAGAGGCGTCCCCGTTCCTCCGGTAGGTGAATTTCAGCGTTTCTCCGCTCTTCGCGTCTTCCAGATAGACGTTCACGGCGTCGTAAGCGTTTTTCTCGGTATTGACGCGGAAGTTAAGCGCAAGCTCGCTCGTGAGCAAGGGATTGGCAAACGTAAGTTTTGCGGTATCCTTCGCGCCGGACGTGCCGAACCATACGTAATCCTCCGCCGCGCCGCGCGTCGCAAACCCGTCGAGGGCGAAGTAGTTTTCCATATCCAGCGTGCCCTCCTCGTTCCATACGTCGAGCAGGGGCACGGTATAGCTCTTCTCCGCGCTGCCCGTGGCGGATTTCGCAACGTAGGTGATCACCACCTCGCCGCTGCCGGTAAATTCCGTTCTGCCGTCCGTGCCGAGCGTGCGCTCGCCCGAACCGTCCTTGACCTTAATGCCCGTAGTTATTTCCGTACAGCCGTTTTCCGTGTAATTGAGCGCGGTAAGTTTTGGCAGCGCATACGTCGATCCCGTAATGAAATACCGCGGGAGCGCGGCCTCATCCTCGAACACGGGATCGCTGCCGAGCGTTACGTTCACCTTATATTCGTAGGTCTTTTGCTGCGACACGTAGTCCTGCGCCGTATATTTCACGGTATATTCGCCCGCCGTGCGCGGCACGAAATATTCTTCCGCGGCGATCTCCTCCCCGTCGGGACCGAGCACGGTCTTGACTACCCTGCCGCCGCCTGCGCCGCCCGAAACGAGCGCTTCGCTGACGGGTATTTTCGTGCCCACGTAACCGCTCGTAACGCGTTCCGCTTCGTCTACGTCGAGGACGAGCGCGGGCGCGCTGTCGCTCACGACGATATCCACGGGATAGCGGCTGACGTTCCCCGTCCAGTCCGACGCGCTGTATTCTATGGTGTATTTGCCCGCATGGTCGGGCAGGAACACGCCGTTTTCGACATACGCGTCTATCTTGTTGCTGCTGTAATAATTTTCGTATACGTTCGCGGAAACCTCCACTTCGCCGTTATACTGGTCTATCGCGACCGCCGTGAACAGGGGATACGGATGCCCCGTCAGTCCCTGCGGCAGGGCGTCCGCCGCGAATTCGCCGAAATCCACCGTAATGTCGGGGCCGAGATCGTCCACCAGCTTGTTTTGGGAAAGATCGTGCCCGGCGATGGACTTGATCTCCAGCCCGAACGTGGATTTCTGCAAGTCTGTCGCATAAATGGAAAGGAATACTTCGCCCGTGGTAAAACCGCCGAAGAGATCGGTGAAGTACGCGGGATCGTCCAGATCGACGACGAGGTTGCTGTTGCCGCCGCCCATTTTGCTTAAAACCTGGTTGGTTTCCGTGTCGAAATAAAGATCGACGCCGTTGTTTTCCATTTCTCCGCTCTTCGGCACGCCGTAGAAGGACGCGCTGATGGCGAAACCGTAAATATTATTTCTGTGGACTTTGCCGAGATTCCATTCCACGCCCGTGGTAGGCTGTCCCGCCGCGCCCGCCTGCAGATAGGTAACGCCGTGGCCGATCCCGTCGCGGGTGGCGTTGCATCTCACCGTAACGTAATTGTTCTCGTCGTAAACGTCCGTAAGCGTGAACCAGAGCGTAAGCCCGTCCATTTCCCCTACCTTTTCGGGCGAATAGAACGTGGTGATGATCGGCGTATCCCGGCCAAGTTCTTTGAGGTCTATCACCCTGTTGTAGCGGAATACCGAACCGGAATCGAGCCGCAGGTAGATGCCGTCCACGTCGGGCACGAGGGGCGAAGGCTGATAAACGGCCGTCGCGTTCATGCCGCCCGTCGTTTCGTAAAGGTCTTTGTATACGGTGAAATAAAGGTATTCCCTGTAAAGCCTGCCCCCGACCGTCGCGCGGTTTTCCACGGTGTATCTGCCCATTTCGGAAAGCGTGATTTCTTCCGAAGCGTACGCCGCGCCGCTTGGAAAGCGGATCGTGGTGTCGGCGTCGTACTTTTTGCCGTCCACGGTAACCTGCATGTCGGGAACGCTCAGAACGGTATTGATGCGGTACTCGTCCTGCAGTTCGCTCTGCGCGTCCGTCCTGCGCGCGAATATCATCGTCGCGCAAAGACAGACGAGCAGGATTGCGAACGTAGCGATCAGGGCGCTTCTGCGCCAGGCATTTTTCTCTTTCATTCCAATCCTCCTTATTTATTCTTTTAATCCGCCGATCGTAATGTTGCCGATCAGTCGGTTGCTGAAGAACAGAAACAGCACCAGTATGGGAACGAGAACGGTCATACAGCCCGCGAGCCGCATCGGCACGTTGGAGTTCGACTGCAACGACGCGCTCGTAAACCAGTACAGGCCGTAAGCCGCCGTCGGAAAGTTCGGCAGGTAGATAAGCGGCACCTGGTAATCGTTCCAGAAAGCGATAAAGTTGAGCAGCATGACCGTGAAAAAGGTGTTTTTCACGATAGGAAAGACGATGCGGAACAGCACGCTCAGATTGCCCGCGCCGTCCACGTAAGCCGCGTCCGAAAATTCCTGCGGCACGTTTTTGAACACGCCGTGGAAAACGAGGAAATACATGCCCAGAAAATTCGCCTTCATCAGCCACAGTCCCCAGATGTGGTCGAAAAATCCGAGTGCGCGCGCCATCTGGATTTCCGAAGGCAGAGAACCTACGATGGGTAAGATCATCGCCACAATGACGATCGTATACACCACTTTGGAAAACTTATAGGGAAACTTCGCCACGAGATAAGCCACTATGCTCGCGACGAACGTCGCCGCAAACGAACACCCCACCGCGTACAGCAGGGAGTACCACATCATTTCGAGAAAATACACGTCTCTCGAACCCGCGCCGGCCTCCACGGGGATGGCGAAAGTGCGGAACACCGAACCGTAATTTTCCCATGCCCAGTTCCACGGCCAGCCCCCCGGCAGGCCGAAAAGGTTGTTTCTGAATTCGCCTTTGGTTTTCAGCGAAGACAGCATGCCCCATACGATAGGCACGACCAGGGATATCGAATATAGAACGAGTATGATCCCCAAAATCAGCATGACTATGCTGAAACGCCTTTTTCTCTTTTCCGCCGCCGTCGGCACCGCCGCGGCGCCCTCGATCGCGCAGGCGTCGGCGGCCGCGGTTTCGGAAACGGCGTTTTCTTTGTTGTTCAGATTTTCTTCCATACGCCCCCTCCTAATCTGTGCTCGGCCCGAACTTTTCGAGCAGGAACTTGACGAGCAACGTGAGCGGCACGGCGATAAAGGTCATCACGATGCCCATGCTGCTGAGATACGGATAATCCGCCGTGGTCGCAGACTGCGTGTTGCTGTAAAGATAATATCCGAAGGTGGAAAGGCTATTTTCCGCTTTCGGGCCGAAAAAGCTGAACAGGTTCATCTGATTGGTGAATATTCCCGCCACGCCGACGACCAGAAAGGTTACGATGGTGGGCCAGATCAGCGGTATCGTTATGTTAAAAAACTCGCGCACCGTGCCTATTCCGTCTATCTGCGCCGCCTCCACCACGGAATCGGAAATGGCGTTCATCGCGCCCGAATACATCAGTATGCCCGTGCCGAAACCTATCCATATGGAATAGAACACCAGCGTGGCGAACGCCGTGGCCGAGCCGGAAGAAAGCAGCCCCGTGTACGTTTTGCCGAAGATCAGTTCCAGCAGTTCGGGGATAGCCCTTTCCACAAAGTATTTGAACATGACCGTCATGGCGATGGCCGAGATGATGGAAGGCAGAAAGAGCATGATTTTAAACACGCGGTAAAGCGGCTTTTTCTTGTAGATGTAAAAGCTGAACATCAGCGCGAGCGGCACGCCGACCACCAGCCCGCAGGCGTAGAGAATGAGAGAATTCTTCGCGGAATACAGCAAGGTCGGTTCGTGCACCAGGTTGTAAAAGACCAGTCTGAAATTTTCAAACCCCGCCCAGCCGTACGTTCCGTCCAGCGTTTCGTAATTCTTGAACGCCAAAATCACCGAATTGAGGTTCACCGCTATGTAGAACGTGCAGAACTGGGCGATGGGAAAGAGCATCATCAGACAGTAAAAAATCATGTCGTTGCGCTTTTTCAGCCCGATCGCCGCGGCGCGGCCGCTCCTGCGCGGCAATTTTTCGTGCACCTTTACGCTGACAGAGTAGAAAAAGTCCGAGATCTTCCGTTTGACGGCGTCCAGCTTTCCGCTATCCTTTTCTATTTGTCTTTTCTTAGCCTTAATCACTTGAACTCACCCGAATATGTAGCGTTCCAGCGTTCCGCGGTGCGGTAACTCACAATGCCGTCGAACACTTCCTTCGCGGAGATGTGTTCGTCGTTTATCTTTTTGGAAATATCCGTTACCACCTGACCTCCGATCAGGGAATTGAAGCCTCCCTGGAAAACGAAATCCGACTGGTGGTTGAGGTAGAGCCTGTTGGTGCTGTACGGATAGATGACCGTGGCGTGCTGTCTCGTGCTCCACACGCTCTGTCCGAAATAGGTCATTTTTTCCAGCGATTCCTCCGACATCTCGTATTCGAGGCTCTTCGGCGCGCTCGTAATAACGGTGAATTCTTCCAGCGATTCCTGCGAGTTGACGAATTTCAGGAACTTTTTCGCCAAATCGAGTTTCACGGGATCGGTAACGTTCGCGTTGATAAAGCCCATGGAATAGAGGAAGTCCGTGAGCGTAACGCCCTCGCCCACCTGATCTTCGGTCGCCTTCGGCAGCGGCATATACCCTATGCGGCGGCTATGACGGGAATTGGGATCGTCGTCTTTGCCGTTGGACATATCGGCAAAGGTGCCGTCGGCCTCGTTTTCCCACCAGTTGCCGTCGATCAGCATGGCGATCCTCCTGTCCTCATCCTTGCTGTACAGGAAATCGTCCTGCGCGTCCATATGCGAATGCGTGGTATTGAACGCGAGATCGTGGTGGTAATTCGACTTGGAAAGTATTTTTTCCACGAAATCCACCGCGTAATATCTGCCCGCCGAGGAGTACAGTTCGTACCCGTTGCTGTTTTGTATTTTCGTAGGTTCTTTATAAGTAACGTTTCCGCTCGCGTCCACGGACTTTACAAGATGCGTCGCCGTGCCGTCGAAACTGAAATTGAGCGCGTATTCGCTGCCTTCGAAATCGGCGGCGAGCTGCGCCATAAATTTGCCGAGCGTATCGGCATGGTTTTCGCCCGACCAGATGAGCGGCGTTACGCCGGCGCCCACGATATAGTCGCACAGCTTCACGAAATCGTCGTACGTGGCGGGCAGGCCGTCGTCGCACGTGTGTCCGCTGTAATCATAGCCGTTGGCGGCGCAGATTTCGCAGAATTCGCCGTCGGGGCCGGCCGAACGCTTATCGTTTTCCTTGACGATGAAACCGTCGTTTCCGTTATTTTCATCGGCGGAAAAATAGAACATCTTTTCCTCGAACAGATCTACGTCGTACATAATGCCCATGAACGCCGCGTAATGCGGAACGCCGTAATATTTCCCGTCCGAAGTCTTGTAATAAGCTATCTGCTGTTCGGTGAGCTTGCCCTCGATGTTGCCGCCCTCGTCGCCGTATTCGGTCAGGTCGGAATTTTTGCCGGACACGATATCGGTAACTTCCGCCATTGCGCCGGCGGCCAAATAATCGTAATAATACACGCTTTCCGTAAAGATGACTTCGTTGCGCGAATTTTTAATGTCCGCGAGCATCGCCGTGCCGATAACCTTAGGCGTATCGGGTATGATCTGCACGCCCGTCTTGCCGTCTTCGAAGGATACGTCCTTATAATATTCTTCAAAGCGCGCCGAAGCGGCGGTCAGCCACTCGGAACCGTATCCCCCGTCGTGGCTGCTGACGTATAACTGCGTGCGCTTGGGGTCTATTTTGATCCCGCTCGGGTCGCGGCTGCAGGCGGCGCCCAGGCCCGCCGTAAGCGTCATAACGGCTATGAGCGCCATACACAACCATCTTGTAGTTTTTTTCATATGATTTCCTCCTGTAAGGATATTTATTTTACCGGATAAAGCGGTAATTGACTGTTGTTCCGCCGTTTTACGGCTGTTAAACGGCTTTTTGTTTTGGATATTCCAAAACAAAAACGGGTACCCGTTTTTGTTTTGGATATTCCAAAACAAAAACGGGTACCCGTTTTTCCTCTCGGCGGGGCTATCCTATTTTTACAACTGCTTTTACGATCTTTTCCTTGTCGGAAACGCTCAGATCCATAGCGCGCTGCAACTCGTCGAACCCGAAAACATGGGAAACCACGCCCTTGAGGTTCACACGCCCTTCCGCCACCGCGCGAATGGCCAGCGGATAGATATGCCGATAACGGAATACCGTTTTGAAAGTCAGCTCCTTATCGAGCGCGAGGCTCATGGACAGCGTCGTCCTGCTCGTCCTGCCGTAGCCGACGAATACGATTACGGAACCCTTTTTCGCCGCTTCGATCGCTTGGTTCGCCGCCGTTTCGCTGCCCGAAGTTTCGATGGCGAGATCTATGCCTTCGCCGCCCGTCAGTTCGGCAAGGCGGGCGGCAACGTCCTCTTCGGCGCCGTTCACGACCGCCGACGCGCCCAGCTGTTCCGCCTTCTGCAGGCGGGAAGCGACCACGTCCACGACATAGACTTCGGAAACGCCCAGGGCTTTGAGCGCCAACAGGGATACCAAACCTATGCAGCCCGCGCCGAAAACGAGCGCCCGCTGCCCGAAACGCGCGCCGCCCTGCATCGCGGCGTGAAAACCGACCGCGAGCGGTTCGATCAACGCGCCCTCCATCGTGGATACGTTTTCGGGGAGTTTGAAACACAAGTCCGCTTTGTGCGCAACGTACTCGGCAAACACCCCGTCGACGGGCGGCGTTGCGAAAAACACCACGTCGGGACAGAGATTATGTTTGCCCTGTCTGCAAAATTCGCAATGCCCGCAAGTCTTTCCCGGTTCGAGCGCGACCTTATCCCCCGCCTTGAGACCGCGGACGTTTTTGCCTGTCTTGACCACTATGCCGCCGGGCTCGTGCCCCAGCACGAAGGGCGGCTTCACAACGTAACCGCCGATCGCGCCGCTTTCGTAATAATGCAGGTCGGACCCGCATATTCCCACGTATTCCAGCTTAACGAGCACTTCGTCGTCCTGCGGTTCGGGGACGGGGCGGCGTTCGTAGCCGATCTTGCCGATGCCCGTCATGACGGCGACTTTCATATCTTTCATGTTTATTTCCTCTCAGATCGCGGCGTACCGCCCGTTTCCGTTCAGCACGATACGCTCTATATCCTCCATGCGTTTCACCTTATATCGGCAAACGTCGAAGGTCTGTTTCCAGTTATCCGTTTCCACCACGTCGTATGCGACGCAGGCTATCCCCGCCGCGGCCGCGGCCTTTGCGCCCGTGTCGGAGTCCTCCACGGCGAGCGCTTCCCCCGCGGATACGCCGCACAACGCGAGCGCGCGCAGATACACGTCGGGCGCGGGTTTCGCCGCGCGGACTTCGTCCCCGCACGACATGGCGCAGAAGTATTTTTCCAGCCCGGTCGTCCTCAGCACGCATTCCACGTAATTCCTGTCCGACGAGGAGGCTATCGCCGCCTTGATCCCCGCCTGCCGCAGAAATTCCAGCAGCGCGGGCAGCCCTTTGATCGGCCGCAGCCGCGCGGTATCGACTATCTTCATCAAAATAACGAATTCCCGCCGCGTGAGTTCGTCCGCGGAGAGGGAAAGCTTATACTTTTCGGCGACTTCGCCCCAGAACACCCGTTTGCTCCGCCCGATCGCCGCGGGCGAAATGCTTTCCACGTCCAGACCGAGGTCGGCAAGCAGGATATTTCGCGCCTGCTCGTGCAGAGGCTCGGTATCGGCGATAACGCCGTCCATATCGAATATTACAGCTTTGATCATTCAGCACACCGTTTACGCATGCGGAACAGCTACCGTCCGAAGTATGCCCGCATCCGTTATCTCCAAGTTATTTCCGCGCCCGCCGCGCCTGCAGCCGCGCCGGGCCTGAGTTCTGCGGCACATTGCCGCTTTGCCCAATTATTATAGATCAAGTGATCGCTTCGGTCAATACCGAACGCTTATTCTGCGCGATTTAATCAAAAATTGAAAAAACAGCCGTCGCAACGCGCTCAAAACGATCAAAATTATAATCAAACGGACCTATCCCCTATTGACAAGGACGGCCGCATATACTATAATTGTTTTTATAAGGAATAAGGAAGAAAGGATATGGCGAACAACGAACGCGAAAAAGAGATACTGAATATTCTCAGAAAGAAATACAGCGTGAAAGTAAAAGAACTTGCGGACATGCTTTACGCCAGCGAAGCCACCATACGCCGCGACATCATAAAACTCGAAAAACAGCAGCTCGTGCTCCGCTCGCACGGGAAAGTGATAGAGAACAAGCTGTCCGCCGATTCCCAAATCGCTTTTTCCGCCCGCGAACAGCTGATGTACAACATCAAGAGCGACCTTGCGGAGGCCGCCGTTTCGCTCGTGCACGACGGCGCCGTCATCATGCTCGACGCGTCCTCCACCGTTTCGCATCTCGTGAAATATCTCGAAAAGTTCAAGGATATCATCGCGATTACCTGCGGCATCAAGACGGCATATATGCTCAGCCAGACCAACGTCAAATTCATCTGCACGGGCGGCGAGGCCATCAACGGTTCTTACTCGCTCGTCGGGCAGGCGGGGATTAACTGCATAAAAAAATACAATGCGGACATTTGCTTCGTATCCTGCCACGGTCTTTCCGAAGACGGTCTCGCCACCGACACCTCCGCGACGGAAAACGAAATCCGCTACGCGCTCATGGAGCGGTCGCGGCAGAAAGTCCTCCTCGCGGACAATACGAAGATCGGCAAGACTTTCTGGCACAACCTCTGCGACATTTCGGAATTCGACGCGGTCGTATGCAACGAACCCCTGCCCGAATGTTTGGCTTCCAAAACGAAAAGATTTATTCTTTCCCAATAAAAAAGGCGCGGGCCTCGGCCGCGCCGTAAAATAAAAGCGCCTTAGGCGCTTTTTCGTTTGCTTACAGATATTTTTTCACTTCCTCTTCGCAGGGGATCGCCTCGAGCGCGCCCTTCCGCGCGGTCGTGAGCGAACCGCACACATTGGCATAGCGCAGTATCTTTCCCGCGTCGCGCTCGCCTTCGTCCACGAGTTTGAGCGCGCCGGCGTAAAACGCGTCGCCCGCGCCCGTCGTATCCACGACCTTTACGTCGATCGTCCCTTCTTTCACAAACGTATCGCCCTCGCAGAAAAGCGAGCCTCGCTTGCCGAGCGTTACGAAGACCTTTTTCCTCTTTCCCAGCCTGCGGACGGCCGTTTCGAAATCTTCGCCGCCGAAAAACAGGCCGACTTCGTCTTCGCTCAGTTTAAGTATATCCGCGCCGTCTATGAATTTTCCGTACACGGCGACCGCGCTTTCCCGATCGGGGAAGATATCGTCCCTGAAATTGACGTCGAAACTGACCTTTTTCCCCGCCTTTTTCACGACGGCGATCAACTTTTCGGCAAAGGCGCGTCCCTCCGCCTCGCTGAGCATGAGCGAGCCGACGTGCACGATATCCGCCCTTTTTACAAAGGGTTCCACGCGCGAAAAATCAAACTCGTAGTCCGCCGTGTTCTTTCTGTAAAAGGAAAAGCTGCGCTCGCCGCTTTCGCTGAGGGTAACGAACGCCAGCGTGGTATTTCTGTCCTCCGAAACGGCGACGTCGCCGCCAAGCCCCTTTTCGTTTTCGGCGTATGCTTTGAGGAATTTACCGATCTCGTCCTTCCCCACGCAGCCGCAGAAGGCGACCTCTCCGCCCAGCCGCGCGACGCCGCACGCGACGTTGAAGGGCGCGCCGCCCGCAAAACATTCGTACTGCACGGTCTTGCCGCGCCTGCTCCCGATCATATCCGCCAAAATTTCTCCGACGCTCAGTATCATATCGTTACGCTCCGTTTTTTCTCTATTGTACCCGCCGCAAGGCAATTTGTCAAGAAAAGGACGCGGCAAATTGCCGCGTCCCCGCAAATTACTTTTGCACGAACACCTGTACGTCGTCGACGTAATACGTAGCGGCGGCTTCGTTCGCTACGACCAGAAACACCTTTTCGTCGCCCGCCTGCACCGTATATTCGATACTGAGCTGTACCCATTCTCCGCGCTCTGCCCCCGCGAACTTATGCGTGCGGTAGGTCGAAGTTTCGCCCGAAAGCGTTTCGATCTTCAGCATAGCGCCGTTTTCACTTTCCGCGTTTTCCACGTACAGCCAGGCGGTAAAGCGCAATTTTTCGCCGACCTGTACTTCATCGCCTACGGTCAGCGTGAACTTGAATCCCGCATTGGCGGGCGCTTCCAGCTTTACGGACTGCGCGCCGCCGTGGAATACGTTTTTATCGAAAGCGGGATCTACCGCCCAGCTTTCGAATTTCTTTTCCGTCCCCTCGAAGGAAGGATCAAACGCCGACAAGTCGAGCTCGTTTTCCTCAGGCGTCACCGGCGGCGCGCTTTCGGAACGGAGCACGCGCACGTCGTCGAAATATACGGTAGAATCGGTGAAATTCTTCACTACGGCCTGACCGTACCCCGCCGCCTCGGTGATCGCCGAAGACGCGGGCGTTTCCACATAGATCCATTTACCGGCGTCCGCTTCGGTAACCTCACGCTGAACCGTAGCGGCCAGAACGTCGTTTTCCTTTTCCCTGAATTCTATAAGGATATGGCCGCTCACCGTTTCGGCGGGTACGATATACGCCCACACTCTGATTTTCACGCTATCGCCTTTGGCGGGCGCTACGTTCCCGCCCGCGAGGTCAAAGCCCAGCCAGCCGCCTTTGCCGTTTGCCCCCGCTTTCAGCGAATACAGCCCGCCGTGCGAATATTCCGCCGAAACTTCGGCGCCGTCCGTACCCCAGCCGCTCGTGCCGCTTTCAAAGCCCGTATTCCAGTATTCCATGGTCAGCATATTCTCGGACGCAACCTCGAAATATATCCTGTATTCTTTGTTCTCGCCCTCATTGGATACCTTGATCACCGCATATCCCGGAAGCGAGGCGGGACTTTCGAGCGTGGCGCTCGCCGCCGCGTCAGTCTTAGTATAAGTTATTTCGGGAATTTCCGTCGTGCCTGCGGACAAAAGTTTATAATACTCCGTGCGGAGCGTGGAAAATTCCGCTATCGGCACGCCGCCCACGGAAATTGCACTCAGTCCCGCAGCCTGTTTTTCCACAAACGTTATTGTGATTTCGCGCTCGGTGCCGTCCTCTGCGGTAACCAGCACCTTGGAAAAGCCTTCGCCCGCAGTAACAGAGGCTTCCGTAGTCGAACTGACGGGTACCGCCGTAACGACTGCGGCGGTAACGTCCTCCACCTGTACCGTATATGCGTTAATATCGTCGTTGTAGCCCTCTACCGCCACGCCGTCCACCTTAAGTTCCGCAAGGCGGGTATCGTTGCTTTCTACTTCCACCACGCGGATACTGTCGAGGAAAATTTCGCCTTTGCCGTATAATTCGATACAGGCGTTGAAAGCCGTGGCGTCGTCGGGCACGCGCACAGTCGAACTCGCAACGCGGGTCCATGTATCTGCTTCGGTTAACTGCGTCGCGTCCACCGCGCCCAAAGTCGGTTTTTCGGACGCGCTGATCACATTCTGGAAATTAACCCTCGTTTTTACCGATTCCAAACGCGCGAGATCGG
>UQZE01000028.1 GCA_900545325.1 uncultured Eubacteriales bacterium | reverse complement strand
CCGCCTTGTTGAAACTTAACATCTATTATACCGCGCGGCGGAAATTTGTCAAGCCAAGCGCGTAAAGGTTATTACAAACAGTTGTTTTAAACAAAATTATATGTTATAATTGACTTCGTAAAGGGCGTTGCTCGCCTTATGCGGGGAAGGAGTTTTGCATGGAAGAAAAGATCGGCGTAGTAGCCGTCGTCGTGGAAGATTTCGACAAAACGGACAGGGTGAACGAACTTCTCCACGAATACAGGGAATATATCGTGGGCAGGTTGGGCATACCTTTCAAAGACCGCGGAACGGCGGTTATCAGCGTGGTGATGAGCGCGGCGGCCGAAAAAATCAACGCGCTTTCGGGCAAGCTCGGCATGATAGAAGGCGTGCGGAGCAAGGTTCTTTTCCGCTGAAAAAGCGGTATATTTTTTATGATACGTATGTATATTTTTGAGGAGCCGCCGAAAAATGTCGAAAAAATAATTGTTAATTAACATCAGATATGTTATATTATAAAGGCAGCAGTATAATCGAAAACAAGGCTCCTTGTTTTCTTTTTGCTCTGCAAAAAGAACGGCTTTTTATGAATGAGGACTTAAGATGGAAGAAAACAATCAGTATACCGGCGGCGGGGGGATCACGTTCAGGCAGCTTTTGCTGATCATCCGCGCAAACATCTTTCTGATCGTGGCGATTATCGTCATTGCGACCATCGTCGGCGTGGTCTATTCCACCACGCGCAAAACGACGTACACCGCGACGCGCAGCATGATCGTCATCTGCAAAAACGTCTCCGACGAAAACGACAACAACATTTATAACGACCTTACGGCGACTTCGAGAATGATTCCCACCATCGCGGAATACTGCAAGCAGGAGGTCGTGCTTTCGCTCGCGCAGGAAATTTACGGAAAATCCAACTCGGGCGAGATAAAAAAGAGCGGCGTGAAGGTTTCCTACGACGAATCGGGCAACAATTACTTTCTGTATATATCCTATACGGACGTAGAACCCGATCTCGCCCGCGCCAAGGTCATGGCCGTTTCGGAAGCGGAAAAAGAGATCGTGGAAACGGTGGACGCCAAGGGCAACCCCGTTTACGTGCGCATGATGACGACGCTCACGTTCGTCGATACCATCGATACGGCGGAAGATTTGCAGAAAATCCCCTGCGTCATGAATTCCGGATCTAAAATGATTGTCGTGCTCGCGGTCATTATCGGCATCATCGTGGCCGTGCTCGTCGTATTATTCAGATATCTTCTGGACGATACCCTCAAGACAAAGGAAGAACTCGAGCGCGCGACGGGCACGCAGGTATTCGCCTTTCTGGGCGATATGAATGCCAGCGAGGAGGACAAAGGCAAAAATGGCTAAGAAGAAAAAGACGACCGCGGAATTCGACGGCATATTCGTCGATAAGGCGGAATACGGCGAAAAACTGGAAGGCTTCGGCAGGCTGAAAGACAATATCCTCTTTCTGATCGAAAACGGCAAAAACAAGATCGTGCAGGTGGAAAGTTCGGTGGCGGGCGAGTGCAAGACTACGGTGATCGCCAACCTCGCGGTGTTGCTCGGCATGAACGAAAAGAAAGTGCTCATCATAGACCTTGACTTTCTGAGAGCCAAGTCGCATATACTGTTTAATGTGAACAACGAAAAGGGCCTGAACGAATACATGCTCGGGCAGGCGGCGCTGGACGAAGTGGTGCAGAGTACGCAGTACAAAAACGTGGATTTGCTGCCGCGCGGCGGCAAGGTCGCAAACTCCTCGCTCGTGCTCATTTCGGAAAAGTTCCACGACACGCTGAAAAAATTCCGCGAGGAATACGATATCGTCCTGATCGACATGTCGCCCGTGCTGCAGTCGGCAAACTATCTGCACGTTTCGCCGCTGACGGACGCAACGCTGTTTCTGGTCGCCTACGGCAAAACGCACCGCTCGCAGGTGCGCGAGGCCATTGCGGAACTCAAAAAGAGCGGCGCGAACATCGTCGGGGCGGTGTATACGATGTACGATCCCAAGATCGGCAGATCGGTCGGCTACAAGGGCAATTCCTATTACGATATTTTCAATTCGTAAACCAAAAAACAAACGACGTATGCCTGTGAAAACGGGCATATTTATTTAAAAGGGAGAAGAGATGACTTTAAGGGAAATCTGCGAAAAATTTCAGATCGAGGGAAAATACCGTTCGTGCGAGCAGATCAACAACGGCATAATCAATAAATCTTACATGGTGGTGTTCGACCGCGGCGGAGAAGAGGAAAAATACCTCGTCCAGCGGGTGAACAGATCGGTGTTCAAACGCCCCGACAAGATCATGGCTAATATCGACAGCGTTACCGAATTTATCCGCGCCAAAATGATAAAAAAGGGCATCGATCCCGACCGCCGCGTGCTGCGCTACGCCAAGACGGCGGAAGGGAAGAACTTTCTCGTGGACGAGGACGGCGACTACTGGCGCGCTTACAGCTTTATCGACGCGGACGTGTATAACGAGGCCGAGGACGAAAACGTGATCGAGGAGGTCGGCAGGGCGTTCGGGGAGTTCCAGCGCTGGCTTATCGACTACGACGCGTCCTCTTTGTACGTATCCATTCCGAATTTCCACAACACCCGCCGCCGTTACGACGTGTTTTACGAAGCCGTGATGGTGGACGCGGAGGACAGGGTGGAAAAGGTCGCCGCCGAGATCGGCGCCTGCCGCGCGCACGAAGTGCTGGCGTGCAGGCTTTCCCGGCTCGCGGCCGACAAGGAAATCCCCCTGCACGTTACGCATAACGATACCAAGAGCAACAACGTCATTTTCGACAAAGAAACGAAAAAGGCGCTCGCGGTCATCGACCTCGACACCGTGATGCCGGGGCTGATCGCTTACGACTTCGGGGACGCGGCGCGCTTTATATGCAGCGACGCGGCGGAGGACGAACCCGATCTCGACAAGGTGAACTTCAATCTCGATAAGTTCCGCGCGCTGACAAGAGGATTCGCGGGCACGCTCAAAGGCCGCGTGAGCAATATCGAGGCGGATACCCTTTCGCTCGGCGTTTACACCATGACGGTGGAACTCGCCGTTCGCTTTCTGACCGACTATTTAAACGGCGACGAATATTTTTCCACAAGCTATCCCGGGCACAATCTCGACCGCGCGCGCTGTCAGCTCACGCTCGCCGCGGACATATATAAAAAGATGGACGACATGCAGGAGATCGTCCGCGAATACATTTACTGATAACCGAAAACGCCGCAAGGCGTTTTTTTACTATTATTTTACCTTGCGAAAACTGTCTTTTTTCGGAATATCCCTTGAAATCGCCTTCCGATAGTGATACAATAGTAATGACCGAAAAGGTTCCAAGGAGAATGATAATGGATTACGAAAAGAAACTGAAAGAACTTGCGGACTCCTACGGCGAATGGTGGAACAAAGGTTTCCCCGTTCCCGAAATGACGGACAAGCTCTATCCGTATTCCTCGATGTTCGAGCCGATCCAGGTGAACAAGCTGAAACTGAAAAACAGGCTGGTCATGGCGCCGATGGGCAACATCGACATGTGCGAAGAAACGGGACGTCCCAACGAAAAGATGCTGAAATATTTTGAAGAGAGAGCGCGCGGCGGCGTGGGGCTCATCACCACGGGGCTCATTCCCGTCAGCTTCGGGATAGACAAATCGCTGATCGAGCTGGACGACCTTACATATTTCCCGCGCATCGACAGAAGCCGCACCCGCTTTTCCGCGTGGCGCGACCTCGCGGGCATGTGCCACGCGCACGGCAGCGCGATATTCATACAGCTGACCGCGGGGCTGGGGCGCGTGGGCAACCCGCAGTGCCTGGTCAACCAGTTCGCGTTCCCGCGGAGCGCCTCCCTCAATCCCAACTGGTACATGAAGGAGGTGCCCTGTCTGCCGCTCACCGACCGCAGGATCAAAAAGATCATCAAGAATATCGGGCAGGGCGCGGCGGACGCAAAAGCCGCAAATCTCGACGGCGTGTATCTGCACGGGCACGAGGGCTATCTGATGGAACAGCTCACGAACCGCGCGTTCAACCGCCGCAAGCTGGGGCGTTTTTCCAACTACGAAAATTTCGGGTTGGATACCATACGCATGATCAGAAAGCGCGTGGGACCGGATTTCCCCATTATGTACAGGATCGATTTGTCCCTGCTGCTCAACGCGACCTACAAGGGCAGAATGAAGAATACAAAGCCGCTGAAAAAGTTCAGAAAGGAGCGCACGGCGCAGCAGACGCTGGTGTACATGAAACACCTTGTGGAGGCGGGCGTAGATATGTTCGACGTGGACCTCGGCTGTTACGACAACTGGTGGCTGCCGCACCCGCCCTCTTCCATGCCGTCGGGGTGTTTCCTCGACGTTTCGGAGATCGTCAAAAAATACTTTAAGGATAACAACGTAAAATCGAACAAGGGACTGCCCGTGCCCGTGGTGGCGGTAGGCAAGCTCGGTTATCCGGACCTTGCGGAAAAGGCGCTGCGCGACGGCAAGTGCGATATGGTCATGCTCGGCCGCCCGCTGCTCGCGGACGCCGACTGGTGCAACAAGGCCTACGCGGGCAGGGTGCGGGATATCCGCCCCTGCATCGGCTGTCAGGAGGGCTGTCTGAACGAGTTCGTCGAGGGCGGTCATCCGCAGTGCGCCGTCAATCCGCGCACCGCGTTTGAAGAGGAATATCCGCGCGAAATCCCGCTTGCGAAGGTAAAGAAAAAGGTCGCCGTCATAGGCGCGGGACCCGCGGGCGTTACCGCGGCGGAAGTGCTCGCCGCGCGCGGGCACAGCGTAGACCTTTACGAAAGACAGGACCGCGTGGGCGGCAACGTAGCCGTAGGCAGCGCGCCCGTGATCAAATACGAGATAAAAAATTATCTAAAATATTTGGAAAACAGGGTGGAAACGCTCGAAAAGGAGGGGAAGATCAAGGTCTTTATGAACGCCGCGCCTTCCGCCGAGGAGCTCAAGGCGAAAGGGTACGACGTCATCATCACCGCCACCGGTTCGCGGCAGGTCAAGCCGAAAATAGAGGGGATCGACGGCGAAAACGTAGTATACGCGGTGGATGTGCTGAAAAATCCGGCTCTTCTGGACGGCGCGGAAAATATTGTGGTTGTCGGCGGCGGCGTCGTAGGCGCGGAAACGGCGTACTTCCTCGCCTACGAGCACGGCAAAAAGGTCAGCGTTATCGAAATGGATAAGTTCATCATGAACCACACGTGCACGGCGAACCGCGGCCACATCATTCACTATCTGGAAGAAAAGGGAGTGAAACTCTTCAACTGTACCAAGCTTTCCAAGGTGGAGAAGGACGGCGTGGCGGTGGAGCGCAACATGCACAAAAACGTGCCCGATCCCTATAACACATGGGCGCCTATCCTCCCCGAAAACGTAATAAATCCCATGGAAAAGAAGATCAAGCCGCAGTTCGTCAAGGAAAAGATCAAATGCGACAAAGTGGTGCTCGCCATGGGCGTGGCGCCCGAAAACGCGCTCTTCTATCAGCTGATGAACGACAACGCCGCGGCGGAAATCTATAACCTCGGCGACAGTTTCAAGGGCGGCAAGGTATTCGAGGCGGTGCGTTCTGCGTACAGAAAGGCCGTCAGCATCTGAGTTGAAAAGCGGCGATAAGCCGCGGTATAAGGAGAAATATCATGGCAAAATATAAAATGGAACTTACGCCCGAACAGCAGGCCGTGCTGGACGGCAGGGAGGGCGAAACCAAGGCGAAAGTCATGGAAACGCTCGTCATGTTCGGGGATATCTTCGGGGCGACGAAGCTCGTGCCCGTTACGCATAAACAGGGGCATCTCGTTACGAGTTTCGGCATAGGGCTGTTAAAGCCTCTCTTTTCCACGATGGATAAGCTCATTGCGGCGGGACTGAAGGCCGAGGGCGGCTTTTCGGTGGACCCGCGCCCGCTCGACTACGCCAACGTGAAGTGCAACCCGCTCGAAAAGCTGGTGTTCAACAAAATTTTGTATTCCAAACAGGAAATGTACGAAAATCAGATGAGAAAGGTCGGGCTGACGGGCAGCAGCAAGTTTACCTGCGCCTGCTATCTCGATGAGGTGGGCAACCTGCCGAAAAAGGGAGACGTGCTGTCCTGGGCGGAATCGAGCGCGGTCGTGTACGCTAACTCGGTGCTCGGCGCGCGCTGCAACCGCAACAGCGGCATGCTCGACCTGTTCGGCTCCATCGTCGGTTATGTGCCTTACTTCGGGCTTTTGACCGACGAGGGCAGAAAGGCGACCTGGAAAGTGTACGTAAAGACGTCGAAAAAGCCCGAAGCGCAGGTGCTCGGCAGCGCCATCGGCATGAAAGTCATGGAGGACGTGCCCTATGTATACGGCCTCGATAAATTCCTCGGCGGCGAACTGACGGACGACGCGAAAGCCTATCTGAAGGATTTCGGCGCGGCGACCGCGTCCAACGGCGCGGTGGGCTTGTATCACATAGACAACCTCACGCCCGAAGCGAAGGAACTGGGCGAAAAACTTTTGGCGGAAAACTGTAAGGAATACGTAATAGACGACGCCGAACTCGAGCGCGTTTACAAGAGCTATCCCGTGATGTGGAAAGACAAGGAAAAGGAGGGAAACCTCTGTTTTATCGGCTGTCCGCATCTCACGTATTCGCAGCTCGTCGACTGGACGGACAAGATCACGGCGGCGCTTAAGGCGGCGGGCAGAAAAAAAGTCGCCGTGCGCACGGTGCTGACCACCGCGCCCGACGTGGCGGCGAAGTTTAAAAAGACCGGAAAATACGCCGCGCTCACGGCGACGGGCGCCACGCTCACTTCGATCTGCCCGTTGATGTACACAAACAACCCGCTCACGAAAATGCACCGCATTATGACCAACAGCAACAAGCTGCGCACATATTCGGCGGCGCGCTATTACAGGGACGAGGAAATCCTCGCCAAGATCGCGGGCGTAAAGGAGGGCAGGTAATATGAAACAGTTTAAAGGCAGAGTGCTCGCGGGCGGCAGCTGGAAAGGCGAGGCCGTGGTATCGCATCAGGGCGTGAACACGCTGGCGACGTTCCAGAAGAGCGCGCTCAAAAACGCGAAACAGGTATACGCATCCGACCAAAACAACCCCGATATTTTTGAAAAGAACATCACGGGCAAGGCGCTGTGCCTGCCCATCACCATCGGCTCCACCACGGGCGGGCTGGTCATTCAGACAGTATGCGCCATGAAGATCAACCCCGCGGCGTTCCTCTTTTCCGAACATATCGATTCGCTGGCGGCAAGCGGCATCGTGCTGGCGCGCATTTGGGAAAATTCGCCGGTTATCGCCATAGATATGCTGGGGGAGGAATTTCTCAACGCCGTAAAGACGGGCGACACGCTGGAAATTTCCGAAGACGGCACGGTAACCGTTTTATGACGTTATAAAAAGCGCCCCGACGGTCCGTCGGGGCGCCCGAAACGCAAAAGATACCCCGCGTTAATACGCAACTGCCATAGGGGATTTTTACCATAGTAAATAAGTATAGCGCACTATACCTTGCAAGCAAGATAAGTGCGCTTCCTTATTTTACTTTTTAAATCGTTTGTTTTTAATATTTATAATATCTAAATAAACAGGAATTTAGGCTTGAGAATATGAATTTATTGCAAGAAAGAGATTATGAATTAATAGAAGAAGCGAAAAAAGCGATTCGTCTAAACTACGATCAAGAACATTATAATCATACGGTAGGAGCAGCTATACGTTGTCAAAACGGCAAAGTATATGTGGGAGTAAATCTTTATTCTTTGCATGGTGTCTGTGCGGAGCAAGTGGCAATAGGAACGGCGATCACAAACGGAGAAAGAAACTTTGACGCTATAGTTGCCGTCAGAGGAAAAGATGGCGAGGAAATCATACCTCCTTGCGGAAACTGCCGTCAGATATTGCATGATTATATGCCGGATTGTGACGTCATTGTATCGGTATACGGAGAGCTTAAAAAAATCAAGGCAAAAACACTTCTGCCTTTTTCCTATTCGGTTGAATAAATCTCTGTTTGCGCAAGGGCTTTGACGAACCTTGATAAATATTTGTTAATTATGAAAAACGGTTTAACCGATAAACTGCATTTTATCGCACAATTAAAAAGGAGCGAAGAATTTTACGATTCTTCGCTCCTTTTAATCCCTATGGCTATTGCCGATAATACGCGGGGTATCTTTTTGCCTGTTATTTTTCCGTTACCTGCACGCTGTTCAGCCTGTATTCCAGCGCGCCGAGATCGTTCGGCAAAGCCTCCACGATCTTGACGAGGAAAGCGCGCGCGTTGGTCGCGCCGGAGGTTTCCTTTTCCTCGCCTTCCTCCGAAGTTTCCGCTTTCGTTACCTGATAGTAACAATGCTTGGCCTTTCCCGTGTATTTGGAATCCGCGCGGTTGAGCGTGGTGAGATAGGTCGCGGAGGAAGCGTATTCCTGATCCTTGCCGTTCAGCGCAAGCGTCCAGGGGTCGGTTACGTTGATCGTTCTGTTGGAGGATACCGCGATGCTCTGCACGTTTTTATAAGCGGTGTCTATGATTTTCAGCGTGGAGGAAAAAGCGGAGGAAAGCTGCAAACCCCTCACCGAGAAGAGCAGCGTTTCGTTGTCCAGCACCGTGCCCGCCGTGTACTTTATCTGCGTGGAAGAATTATCTATGGCCGTCAGGCGGACCGCGTCGTCGTCCTCGTACTTCTTTTCCGCGTCCGCGGTCTTGTCCGTTACGGTCAGCGCCGCTTTGTTGCCGTTCGTAATCCAGTCTATCTTCGTTTCGTAGACGTAGCGCACGATATAAATGCCGTTCTTGTTGCTGACGAGCTGCGTCGTATCGAAGGATTTTTCGCTGTAAACGGGGGCAAGCGACTGGTCGTGCGATCTGAAATACACCGTGGACGTGATGGAATCTTCAAAGGAATAGGACTTTTTCGTTTCGACAACGTTGTAGGTTACGGGGAGTTTCAGTTCGGTGGTGATCTTGTAAAGCTCGGTTTCTTCCACCGTGATGTTGAGGCTCGCGGGCAGGGACTGCACCGCCTCCACGGTGGAGGAGTAGGCGTTTTTCGCCGTGCCGTTTTCGCCGTAGACCACGGTGTATTTATCGGACTTTTCCGCGGAATAATCCACTTCGCTCTTGCCCGTGTTGATCCTGTAATCGTCGCGGTACACCACGTCGTAGACGGCGGTTTCCTTAAATTCCGTGTGATATGTCTGATTGCTCGTCCAATTCGAGTAAAACGCCAGCTTGTTCACCGGCGCGCAGCCGTTGCACCCGCCCTCGGCGGAACAGCCCGTCAGTACGACGGCGCAAAGGCTTACGATAACTGTTTTCAACCAAAATTTTTTCATTCGAACTCCTGTATGTTCCGGCAGCCGTACGGCTCCGAGAGCGTGCTTTTTCGAGTATTATAGCATAAAACGAAAAAAATGTAAAACAAAAGAAAAAAGATAAACAAAATATCGCAAAATATGTTACAATATCAGTATGCTTAAGTTATACGTCGCCGAAAGCTGCTGCGCGCTCATCGACGCTCTTGCGGAGGCCGTCGCTCCGAAAGCGCGCGGGCTGGAGGGGAAAAATTTTATATTCACCGAGGAAAAGACCACGCTCATCACGGAGCGGGCGATTTTAAAGCGCGTGGGAGGCACTTTCAACACCCGCGTTTTTTCCATGCGCAGATTTTTAAAATCCCTTTACGAGCCGAAAGACCTTCTGAGCAAGGAAGGCTCGGTCATGCTGCTCCGCAAGATTATCGGGGAGCGTGCGGAAGAGCTTTCCTGCCTCAAACGCGCGCGACGGAAATCGCTCGCGCCCGCGGTGTACGAGTGCATCGCCCAGCTCAAGAGCGCAAAAGTGGGGGCGGAGGAGCTACGCGCCGCCGCCGCGCGCGCCGAGGGGCTTTTGAAGGACAAGCTTTCCGATATCGCGCTTTTATACGAGGCGTACGAAAACGCCATAGACGGGAGATACAAAGACCAGAGCAACTATCTCGCCGCCCTGCCCGCGCTCGCGGAACGGGGCGTGAAGGGCGCGGACGTCTACGTGGCAGCCTATTCCTCGTTCACGCGGCAGGAGATCGAGGTCGTGAAATCGTTTATGCGCTGCGCCCGTTCGGTAACGGGTTATCTTGTGAGCGGGGAAAACGAATTCGCCTACACGTCTGAAGCCGCAGAGGCCTACCGCAGAGCCGCGCGGGAGGTCGGGGAGGAGCTGGAAATCGTTTCCCTCGGCGGAGAAGAGGGCGTGCAGCGGACGATTTTGCAAAACATCTTTAACCCTTCCGCTTTTGCCGCTCCGCCCGTGGAAACGAATCAAATCTTTATGTACGAAGCGGCTTCCGCCGCGGACGAGGCGGAACATATCGCCTCTATCATAAAGCGCGACGTGATCGACGGAAAAATGCGCTACAGCGACGCGGAGGTCGCCCTCGGCGGCGCTTCGCCCGCGGCGCTCAAAAAGGCATTCGGCGAATACGGAATACCGTATTTTCTCGACGAAAAGCGCAGCCTTTCCGAACACGCCGCCGCCCGTTTCGCGCTGGACTTTTTCACGGCGTTCCGCCGCGGCTACGCGTTGGAGGACATGCTCGCGCTCGTGAAAAACCCGCTCGTGTTTCCGATGGATTTTGCGGACGGCTTTGAAAACTATCTGCTCCGCTACGGCTATTCGCGCTCCATGTTTTTCCGCCCCTTCCGCTACGGGCGGAGCGAGCCCGATTTCGGTTCTTACGAAAGCGCGCGGGAACGCGTAGCCGCGCTCTTCGCGCCGTTGAAGCGGAAGATGAGCGCAAAGGGCTTTACGGACGCTCTCCGCGGCGCGTTGGAAGCGCTTTCCGCCGCGGACAGGGGGGCGGAACTCGCCGCGGCCTACGAACGGGAAGGATATTTGCAGGAGGCCGCGTTTACCGCGCAGGGGTTCGACAAGCTCGGCGCGCTGCTCGACGAAACGGATAAGCTTCTCGGCGGGCACGTGCTCGATATAGACGAATTCAGGGATATTCTGGCGAGCGGATTTGCCGCGGACGAAATCGCCGTTCTGCCGCAGTATGCGGACGCCGTGTACGTGGGCGCGTTCAGGGAAACGAGGCTGGTAAAGGCGAAAACGCTCTTTTTGGAAGGGCTTGCGGACGGCGTGCCCGCCGTGAAAAACGACGTGGCCATGCTGACCGACGCCGACCTCGAAAAACTGGAGGATCTGAAAGTTTTCGTCGAGCCGAAGATTTCCGCGGTCAACCGCCGCGAGCGGGAAAACGCCGCGCTCGCCGCCGCCGCTTTTTCCGAAAGGCTGTACCTTTCCTGCTCGGCGGTGGGCGAAAACGGCAAGCCGCAGCTCAAAAGCGAGATGTTCGATTATTTTTCGGCGATGTTCGTAAGCAAAGGCAGGCCGATCGCGCCCATGTCCGCCGCGCTCGTGAGATCTTTTTACGCCGCCGCGGGCGAGGAGGCGCGCCGCAGGCTGGACGCCATGCTCTATCTCACGCCCGCGCAGGCGAAAAAGGCTTTCGCAAGGCAGATCAACGCTTTCCGCGAGGGAGAGTGCGACCTGACGGCGGCGTCGGCTTATTACCGCCTGACTTCGGGCGGCGACAGGGAGATCGCGGACGCCATGCTGGCGAGCGCGAACAGCGAAATGACGCTCAGGCTGAAATCCAATCGGGAAGTCGTTCTGCGAGAGGGCAGACTGAGCGCTTCGGTGCTGCAAGCTTATTACGCCTGTCCGTACAGAAATTTTCTCGTGAACGGCTTGGGGCTGAAAGAGAGAAAAACGGGGGACGTGCCCACGGAGACGGGCAACTTTTTCCATTCCGTTTTCGAAAAGTTCGCGCCCGAGGCGGCGCGTTTCGAAAACGAAGAGGAGGCGCTCGCCTTCGCTTTCTCGCTGGCGGAGGAAACGGCCCGCGACGAGGTTTACGCCCGTCTGGAGGAAAGTTCGTCGGGCAGGGACATGCTCGCCCGCATGAAGTCGGAGGCGGCGCATTACTGCGTGCGTATTTACCGACAGTATAAGTATTCCGATTTCGAACTGCTCGGGCAGGAGGTATGGTTCGGGAAGAAGAGCAAGCGCTATAAGGCGATAGAGCTTTCTGCCGGCGGCAGGAAATATTATATAGAGGGCAAGGTCGACCGCATAGACAAAAAGGGCGATTATATCCGCATCGTGGACTATAAAACGGGTTCGTTCAGCAAGGCGGATAAAGATCTTTTCGTAGGCAAGGACATTCAGATTTACCTTTATATGAACGCGTTTGCGGGACTTCACAAGCCCGCGGGCGTATACTATTGCAACGTCAGCGACGACTATATCGCGGACAAGGATAAAAAGGAAGACTTTTTCGGACACACGCTGGAGGATAAAGAGATCATTTTCGCGAGCGACAGGAATTTGAGCATAGAACACCCCGAAAGCGAGATGACGGGCATCAAGATCGGCGTGAAAAAGGACGGCGAGATCACCCTCCGCGGCGGCAGAATGCTCACCCGCGAGGAATTCGACGGCTATCTGAAATACGCCCTGCTGATCGCCGAAAAGGGCGCGGAACGGCTGTCCGAAGGGGTGATCGCCGCTTCGCCGTACAAAGGCGCGTGCGATTACTGCGCGTTCGGCGGTATGTGCCCGTTCTTTGCGGACGGCGCCGCGGAGGAGCGCGACGAGGACGTGGTCAGGTCGGAAACGATCGTGGCGGCCGCGAAAAACGCTTGCAGGGAGGACGGAGATGGAACTTAAAAAAGAACAGGCCGAAGTGATCTTTCACGACGAAGGCGATCTGCTGGTATCCGCCTCGGCGGGGAGCGGCAAGACCTTCGCCATGATCAGGCGGCTTATCCGCCTCGTCGTGGAGGGCAAGGCGCGCGTGAGCGAAATTTTAGCCGTAACCTTTACCGAAAAGGCGGCGGCGGAAATGCGGGAAAAACTCCTGAAAGCCATGCTGAGGGAGATCGCCGCGGGCAAAGAATCGCTGAAAAGCCAGCTCGCCGACGTATATACCGCGGACATCAGCACGGTGCACGCGTTCTGCGGGCGCCTGCTGAGGAAATATTTTTTTGAGGCCGGGCTTTCGCAGGACTTCGAGATCATGGACGAATCCCGCGCGCGGGAACTGAAAAACAGGACGATCGGCGAACTTTTCGAAGAGCTTTACGCCGCGGAGGACGAAAAACTCGCGCTGCTCGCGGGCAGGCACGCGCGCAAGCGCAAGGACAGGGATCTCAAGGAAACCGTGCTGTCGCTCTGCGAATTCGCCTTTTCGGAGGCCGACCCCGCCGCGACGCTGAGAAAGAGCGCGGAAAACTACACCGAAGAGAAAGGAGGGTATTTTTACGATTCTCTTTTAGCGGAACTGTACGAAGAATTCGACAGGGGGCTGCATACTTTCAACGCCTACGCCGCGCAGCTCGATATGCTGGGCGAAAGCAAGGCGGAAGAATACGCGCGCGCCGTCGCGGGACTGTGCGAACGCCGCGCCAGAGATAAAAACGGTCTGCCGCGTTTCGCCTTTAAATGCGCGACCGAAGAAGGCGAGGCGATCAAGGAGTGTATGCGCTGCGCGCGGGAGGACGTGTTCGACGCCGTGGACGGCTACGCCGCGCTGGGCGAGCGGGAGGAGGAAATAGAAAAACTGCTTGCCTGCGGCGCGCACACCGAGGCGCTCATTTACCTTTGCGAAAAATTCATGGCGCGCTACGCGGAGGAAAAGCGGGAATGCAACGCCGTGGACTTCAACGATCTCGAGCACGGCGCGCTCGCCCTGCTCAATATCGAAAGCGTGCGCGGGGAAGTGCGGTCGCGCTATAAATATGTGTTCGCGGACGAATATCAGGATACCAACGGCGTGCAGGAAATGATCTTCCGCGCCGTTTCGCGGGACAATCTGTTCATGGTGGGCGACCTCAAACAGAGCATTTACGGTTTCAGAGGCTGTAATTCCAAGCTGTTTGAAGAAAAGGAGCGCGCGTTTACCGCAGACGGCCGGGTGAAATATCTCAATTATAATTTTCGCTCCGCGCCCGAGATCATCGATAACGTCAACCGCATTTTCGACCATTGCATGAAAGCGGATTTTTCGGGCGTGGACTATGCGGGAACCTCCCGCCTCGTGAGCGGCGGCTTATACGGGGAGCGGCGCGGGCGCTTTTCGCTCGATATTCTGCGGGCGGAAAAGAAAAAGCGGGTATATGCCGAACCCCGCGTGTATGATATTCTGGAAGAGAGCGCGGAGGGCGAGGAATTCGCCTTGGGAAATTTTCTCGCCGACCTTATCGAAAGAGAGATCGGAAAAGATTATTTCGACGCGGAGAGCGGCTGCATGCGGCGCGTGGGCTACGGCGATGTGGCCGTGCTGCTCAGGAGCCGAGGCAGCCTTGCCGAACGGCTGGTGAAACAGCTTCTGCGCCGCGGCATCCCCTCCGAAGCGGAGGCGGGGAGCGTGGTAGACTACGCGGAGATCAAGGCGCTCACCGACGTTCTGCGGCTGGTAGACAACTTCCGCCAGGACGTGCCCCTTTGTTCCGCGCTCAAAAACCTGTATTCGTTCACCGACGAGGAACTGGCGGAAATCCGCCTTTATGCGGACGCGCACGCGCCCGACGCGGCGGGAGAGCGCACTTTCTGCGACGCCTACGATACCGCGCTCGGCGCAGACACCGCTTTGGGAGAAAAACTGCGCTCGTTCGATAAATACATAAAAAAACTGCGGCTGTACGCAGCGCAGGCGCGGGCGGCGGACGTTCTCCGCGCCGTGATGGCGGATACCGCGCTCGAACTGCGCATCGCCGCCTCTTTCGAGGGAAACGGCAAGCTTCGCCGCGCGGAAAGGTTCGTCGCCGCGGCGGAAAACTTCACCGTGCGCGAATTTCTCAGCCGCATAGAAAACGCGCCGAGCGAATTCAAACTGAGCGAGGCCGCGGGGACGGACGCCGTCAAGATCCTCACCATTCACGCCTCCAAGGGATTGGAATATCCCGTGGTGTTCGTGGTGGGGCTGGACAAAAAGTTTAACTTTGCCGACTGCAACGCGAAAGTGGTGAAAACGCGGGAATACGGCTTTGCCGTACAGTTTTACGACGACGTCAACAAAACTTACGGCGACACCGTGCTGCGCAAATTTCTGAAAAGCCGAATCCGCGCCGAGGCCGTGCGGGAGGAACTCAGGCTCTTTTACGTCGCGCTCACCCGCGCGAAATATTCTCTTCACCTCGTGGGTACGGCCGCTCCGGAAGAGCGGGATATCCGCCGGGCGGACAGATACCTGGCCTTTCTGCCGCCCGATCTGCCCGTGGCCGCGGAGGAAACGGGAGCCGCCGGCGGAGGAAAGGAACCGACAAAGGTTTTTGTCGGAGAGGGGGACGAGCGGCTCCGCGAGCTGATCGGAAAAAATCTCGTATATGCGTATCCGTTCGAGGCCGACACGCGGCTGAAACTCAAAACTTCGGTTACCGCCGCGGCGGCAAAGGACGAGGACGAGCCGATGAACTATCTTTCGCTCGACGAAGAGATCACGACGGAACGGGGTATCGCCATGCATAAGTTTATGGAAAATCTCGATTTTTCCGCCGAGGACGCGGCGTCGGAGCTTTCCCGCCAGCGTGCGGAAGGACTGATCGGAGAAGATCAGGCGGCGCTGCTTTCCCTGCCCGCTTTGCAGAAACTGCTGGAAAGCGGCGTGCTCGGCTTTCTGAACGGATATACGCTTTTCCGCGAACAGTGGTTTACCGTCAACGTGCCCGCCCCGCTTTGCGGTCTTGAGGGCGGCGAGATCATGCTGCAGGGCATCATAGACCTTTTGGCGGTAAAGGGGGACGAGGCCGTGCTCGTAGATTACAAGTATTCGGGAAAGGACGCGCCGTCGCTCGTGAAAACGTACGAAAGACAGCTGTCGCTCTATAAGTACGCGGTGGAAAAGAGTCTGCCGCTCAAAGTGCAAAAAACGTATATTTTGTCGCTCGCGCAGGCCGAACTGATCGAAATTTAGACTTTTTCGGCGGCGAAACGGCAATAAGCGACGTTTTTCGACTGCAAAAACGTGCAAAAATTATACCAGACGACAAAAAAAGAGGTGTAGTTTATGCTGGAAGAATTTCTGAATGGTTTTGCGATATTTTCTAAGATTTCGCCCGTCGTTCCCGTTGCGGCGGCAAACGGTCTGATCCTCGCGTTTTTCGTGCTGTTTCTGTTTCTGAAAAACAAGCGGCCGTATTTTTATTTCGGCGGGGCGTTCGTGTCGCTGCAATGCGCGTTTCTCTACGCGGCGGAACTTCCCGACGCGGCCGTGATCTTCACGGCGATCGACCTTGCGCTGGTCTGTCTGCTGAGCGGCGTGCTCCGCTGTTTCGCAAAGGAAAAAACCGCGCGCGACGAAGCGCCCGTGCGCGAATTCGTGCGTTCGCTCGACCGCAAGCTGAAAACGCCCGTGCCTGCGGACACCATGCGGGAGAACAGCGCGCTTTCCGCGCCGAAGTTCTCTTCGGAGTCGGACGTGAAAAAGAGCCTGTCTATCTCGCATGCGCGCAGCGTGATAGAGCGGCTTTCCTATTTCGACCTTTCCGCGTCGGACAGGAACAAGATAAACGAACTGGAATTCGCCCTCGCGGGCATGGAAAAGGAGGAAGTGCCGCTCGCCGCGGTCAACGAAAAGCTGTCCTCTCTCATCAGAATGCTCGCCAAATACGGCGCGTGAGCGGATCTGCAAAAAAGGCGGCCTCGACTGCAGAGGCCGCCTTTTTTATATCGTTATGTTTGATCAGTCGTAAAAATCCTGCGGGACTAAGCCTAACTTGTTGATCACGTTAGACGCTTTCGAAAGATTTTCGTAAACCTCGTTCACGCTTTCATAGTTCCATAATTTTATATCGATACTGCGAATGGGCGCCGCTTCGTTTTTGATTTTCAACAGCTGTTTTTCGTCGGAAACGGCTACGACGGCCTGAACCGCTTTGTTCATCGCCGCCCTTTGTAAATTCAGTATCAAGCTGTCGATGCTGCCTTTTGTCTGGACTTCGAAAACATAAATGACTCTGCCCATATTGCCTATATTGACCGACCAGACGGCATCTACTTTTGCGCCGCTTGCCACTTTTACTTCCGACATTGCGTCGAAGCCGAGCATCGTGCCTATATTTACAATTTTGTCGATCGTGTCTTTATGAATAAAAGAACTGGTATCGTTATCCGCCGTTTCGATGTTTTGCGTATTTTTCGAATTTGTTTCTTCGATATGTTCCGTTACGTACCAGAGGAAATAATCGACGGCAAGTAGATTTTTGCATGTTACGCCATTGTTTTCAAGTTCGGTTTTTAGCTTTTTTACGTTTTCGCATACCTTTAAATAATTCTTGCCCGTATATTGATAATTATAACGGGGCAGTTCAGAAAATCCCAGGTATGACAAGGCCTTGAGAACCTGGCTGTTCATCAAGGCGAAATCGTTCGGGTAAATATATCCGAGCAATTCGCTCATGCTCGAAGGGCCGAAAAACTTGCATTCTTTATAGAAATTGTCCCATCTTGAGGCAATATCGCCTTCTCCGTAAATAAATTCGGCGATCAATTTTAGCAAATTTTTAAATCCGTTGTTGCTTTCGATCATTTTGTTGACAAGGTAATGTTTGTTGCCGTACATATTGGAAGCCCAAAGCTTTCCTATGTATTCGACAAATTCGTCTTCATCGGCCGATAATAATTTATCTTTGTCGAACGAGCGGTAGTAGCCGACTCTTTCGGCTCTTTCCGCCGAACCGTCGTCATTGTCTTTCAGCCACGATTTATAAGAGTCTATTGTTTCGTTTAACAGTTTTTGATTCATGTGTTTCTCCCTTGCTGCGCGAAAATTTTATATTATATTCGAAGGTTTAAAATAAACGCAAGCCTATTTAATTCCCAGAATTTCGTCGGCGGATACATCCAGAACCTTGCATAAAAGGCCGAAAGTATCCAGCGAAGGATATTTATCGAGTCGGACGTATTTGCTTATCGTAGACGGATTGACGCCGATTTGCCGCGCGATTTCCTTTTGCGTGAGCCCGCTGGAAGCGATTGCTTCGCGCAGCCTTTTTTGAATTTGTTGCAGATACACTTTTTTCACCTCATTTAAAAAATAGCACAATGTGCCTTATATAGATCGGAAG
>UQZE01000027.1 GCA_900545325.1 uncultured Eubacteriales bacterium | reverse complement strand
GATCTACGGCCGTAAAAGACAGGGGCGAAATCCCTACGGATATGGCGGTTTTGGCGATCGGCGTCGTTCCCGAAAGTTCCCTTGCCAAAGAGGCGGGGCTGCGGCTGGGCGTAAAGGGGGCGGTTGCCGTGAACGACAGAATGCAGACTTCCGACCCGGATATCTACGCCGTGGGCGACGCGGTCGAAACGGAATATTTCGTAACGGGCGAAAAGGCGGTCGTTTCGCTTGCGGGGCCTGCGAACAAACAGGGGCGCGTCGCCGCGGACAATATCTGCGGCGTCGGGAGCAGATACGGAGGGCCGCAGGGCTCTTCGGTCATCAAGCTGTTCGGACTGACGGCGGCAACTACGGGACTCAACGAAAAAGCCGCGCGCGCCGCGGGGTACGATTTTGAAAAGGTCGTTTTGTCCCCGTCCTCGCACGCGGGGTATTATCCCGGCGCGAAGGTCATGACCATGAAAGTGCTCTACGAACGGAAAACGCTGAAACTTCTCGGTGCGGAGATCGTCGGAAGAGAGGGGGTGGACAAGCGGATAGACGTGCTTGCGACCGCTATGCGGGCGGGAATGAAGGCGGACGAACTCAAAGAGCTCGACCTCGCCTACGCGCCGCCGTATTCTTCCGCGAAAGATCCCGTGAACATGGCGGGGCTTATGATAGAAAATATCGAAAAAGGGCTTGTAAAGCAGTTTCATTATGAAGACTTGGCTTCGCTGCGGAAACGCGGAGACGTCGTTCTGCTCGATACCCGCACGGCGGGGGAATACCGCCGCGCGCATGCCGAAGGATTTATAAATATCCCGCTCGACGACCTGCGCGGAAGGCTGGACGAACTCGACAAGGGAAAGACGGTGTTCATTATGTGTCAGAGCGGCGTGCGGAGTTATGTCGCGGCGAGGATTTTGTCGCAAAACGGTTTCGACTGTTATCATTTTTCGGGCGGCTACCGCCTTTACGAAAGTATTTTCGCCGATAAGGCCGCCGCAGAGGATGCTTATCCCTGCGGCATGGAAAAATAAACGGGCCCCTGCGCTTTTGCGGGGGCTTTTTATTTAATATCGGAGATTTTACGTATAAACGCCGTTTATCGGTAAAACAATTATTGACAAAATAAATCATAACGTGATATAATTATTAAAAATATGCGATTTTACGGAGATTTTCAACCCCGCGGGGTTGTTCTGCTTATATAAGCAGAACAACGCGTTTTAGGGGCGGTCTTTTCCGAAAGCCGCGCGAGTTCGATTCGGAGGTAGAAGCAATGAAAAATTTTATTATGACGTATCAGGGGAATAACGACGAACTTTTCGTCAAGAAGAGCACCGACGGCCTCGATCCCGACGCAAAAGTCGTCGTACCCGAAACGCATAACGCCATTTTGCTGAAAGACGGGCAGATGATGGATACCCTCAACAGCGGCAGCCACAGCATTTTCGATCCCAAGAGCAAAAAAACGCAGAACATTCTGGTCGAAGTCATCTTTATGTCCAAAACGGCCAAACTCAAGGTCAACTGGGGCACGAAGACGCAGTTTTCTTTCCGCGATACGGAAACGGACGTTCCCATCAAGGTCGGCGCACACGGGGAATTCGAAGTGCAGATCTGCAACCCGAGAAAAGCCTATCTCGAACTGATAGGGGCGCAGAAACAGTTCGATATCAACCAGCTGAAAGAACGGCTCGCCATGCGCATGATGAGCAAGGTGGAACCCGCCATCGCCCGTGCCATGCGCGAAAAGAGCCTTACGTATGATCGTTTAAGCGAACATAAGGACGAGATCGCGCAGTCCGTTCTGCCCGAACTTTCCAAAATGTTCGAAGAAGATTACGGCCTGAAAATGTTTTCTTTCACCCTTGCGAGCGTGATGATCGCCGACGAATACGTCAAGGCGATAGAAACGGCGAAACGCGAAAAGAGGGAAAGAGAAGAGGAAGAGGCGAAACTCCGCGCGGAAAAGATCGAGGCGGAAGCGCGCGACGATAAAAACTGGGAAAAGGAAAAATTCCTGCGCGAACTTGAAAAGAACGATTACGAAAAATATCTCGAAGTGTGCAAGGCCATCGGCTGGGAGCCGAAAGGCGGCGCGAGGGGCGCGGGCAGGTTCTGCCCCAACTGCGGCCACTCGTACGAGGCGGGGGATAAATTCTGTCCTGGCTGCGGCAAACAGGTAGGCAATACCGTAAAAATATGCCCGTCCTGCAAAAAGGAAAACGCCGCGTCTGCAAATTTCTGCAGCGGCTGCGGCGCAAAATTACAATAAATAAAAAGAAAAAGGAGATAAAATCATGATGCCTGTATACGTATGGATTATTATTGCTGTTGCCGTTGTGCTGATCGCGGCCGCCGCCGTTGTGCTGCTTAGAAAAAAGGGCGGTAAAAAGGACGAGCGCGAACTTCTGCTGGAAAGCCGCCGCCGCGTGGGCGATAACGCGCAGTCGGTGGACGTTCTGCTCGTGCTCGCGTCGGGCAAGGACGAAATGACGGATAAATTAAAGGCTTTGCAGGAAAAACTGAAATATCTTTCGCCGTCTGCGGACGAAAAGGTGAAGGCGATCGACGAAAAAATCCGTCAGGCGCTGGACGACGTTAAAATCGAGCTGACGAAAAGCAAAGGATCAAAGGACAGCGGCAAGGCGGAAAGATTTTTGGAAGATATCGAAGTTCAGATTGCGGAACGCGGCGTTTATACCGCGAGATAAGGGGAGCGCTGATGTGGCCGTTTAAGAGTAAATACGACAAATTGAAACGCGAAGAGGTGGTGGACGCCATCTGCACGCTCGAAAAGCAGGAGGCGGATATCGAAAGCGGCATTGTCGACCGCGCCAAGAAGATCGAGGAGCTTCTCGAAAAGGGCAAAAGGGAAAAGTCCCGCGAGATACGGCTTTTTTACGCAAAAAAGATAAACGATCTGAAAGAGGAAAACGAAGCGGACGTCAAGCGCGGCATGTATCTTTTATACAACGCAAAGCTTTTGCGCAAATTAAAGACCGCGATAGACGACAATACCTTTTTCGCAAACACGGGCAAGGTGTCCCTCGGCAATCTGCTGGCAGACCAGCGCGGGCTCGCCGTATTTTTGAATAAGGCGCTCAACACCAAGGTGCAGGGCGAAAACGTTCTGACCGCCGCGGACGATACGTGGATGGAGGTGCAGAGCGGTTACGTGGAGAACGAAAGGATTTACGGCGTGGCAGGTCATGACGACGAGCTTCTGGCTATGTTCGAAACGGAAGAACAGCTTGAGGACGAAAGGAACATGGCCTCCGCCGCACGCGGGGACGCGCACGGTGAAAAGTTAAGTTGAAAATAGGAGAGTTATGGAAAACAAAGTTTTGCAGACGTGTGAAACGTGCGGCGGAACGCTGATCTACGCGGCGGACAAAAAGAGCGCCGTCTGTTCGTTCTGCGGCAACGAATATTTTTTCAAGGAGGAAAAAAGCGAGGCGCTGACCCTCGCTTTAAATCGTGCCAACGCCTTGCGGCTGCGCAACGATTTCGACGGAGCCATTGCGGAATATAAACTTGTGGCGGAGCGGAACCCCGACGACGCGGAGGCGTTTTGGGGGCTTGCTTTGAGCACCTACGGCATAGAATACGTGGAGGATCCGCGCACGCGGAAACGGGTGCCGACCTGCCGCCGCACGGTGAAAAAGAGCATTTTAGAGGACGAAAACTACATAAAGGCGCTTGAAAACGCCCCCGCGGAACAGCGGGAGATTTACGAGCGCCGCGCGGCGGTGATAGACCGTTTGCAGAAAAGCATAAAAAGGCGGCTGGAAGACGAGGAGGATTTCGACGTCTTTATTTCCTTTAAATCGACGGACGAAGAGGGCAAGCCGACCAAAGAACGCGGCGTGGCGCGGCGGATTTACGACGAGCTTGAAAGGCGCGGCATAAAAACGTTTTTTTCCGAAGTAACGTTGCGCGACAGGATAGGGGAAGATTTCGAGCCGATCATTTTCAAGGCGCTTTACAGCTGTAAATTCTTTATCCTCGTGGCGGCGAGCGAAGAGAACATGAATTCCGCGTGGGTGAAAAACGAATGGTCGCGTTACCGCGACAGGGTGTTTGACGAAAATCTGTCGGGCGCAGGGTGCGCGGTGTTCGAGGGAATGTCCCCGAACGCGCTGCCCGCATTTTTGCGCACGCAGGGAATAAATCTCGCCAAATATCCCGCGGGCGGCTATGAGATAGAAATAGCGGACGCTTTGGCCGCAAAATTCGGCTTGACGCACAAAAACGACGAAGCGGAAGAGATCCGCCGCCAGATCGAAGAACAGAAAAAAGCGTTTGAAGAACAGCAGCGCGCTTTGGAAGAACGGCTGAAAAACGTGGCGGCGACGGCCGCGCCCGCAACGGGCGCGAGCGCTACGGTAAACACCCTGTTAAAGCGCGCAAGGCAGGAATCGGAAAGCGGGGATTACGGCGCGGCGCAAAACTATTATAATAAGGTGCTGGACGCCGACCCGGAAAACGCCGAGGCCTGGCTGGGGTTATACTACGCCGCAAACAGCGTAAAGGACGCGGCGGGCATACTGCGAACCGCAGACCGCGAGCTGGCTGAAACGGGGGCGACGCTGCAGGAGTGCGACAGCGGCGTTTCGGCAAACGAGCAGTACGTCGGCGGGCTGTTGGGCGGAAAATATTTTTCTAACGCCGAAAAATATGCCTCTGCAAACACGCGGGAAGAAATTCAAAATCTGCGCACCTCCGTTTCGGAGCTTTTGAAAAAGAAAAACGCCGCCATCGCCGAGCGGAAAGCAGAAATCGAAGAAGAACTCCGTATTCAGGAAGAGTGCAGGCTTCAGCAAGAAGAAGAGAAAAAACGTCGGGCGGAGGAAGAACGCCGCCACAAAGCGGAAATGAAAAAACATCGGGCAGAGGAAAAACGCCGACAGGAAGAGGAACGTCTGGCGCGGGAAAGACGCCGTAAGCGGAAAAAAATGATTGCGATCACTTCCTGCGTCGCGGCGGTCGCTGTCGCCGTTGCCGGATTTTTTGCCGTACAGTTCTTAATCGTCAATCCTAATCGCTATGAAAAGGCAAAAAATACGCTTGCCGTGGGGGATTACCAACAGGCTGTCGCTCTTTTCAAAAATTTAGGCGGATATAAGGACAGCGAGCAATTACTAAAAGAAAGTTATTACGGCCTTGCGGGCGAATATGAATCGGAAGGGGAAACTTACCTTGCGGCGACGACCTACGGCAAAGCGGCGGGGTACAGCGACGCGTGGGAAAAGAGCTATGCCCTGTGGGCGAATTTCGTCCCGAAAGAAACGTGGTTTGTTAATACCGAATCAAATCAGCTGATCTATTTGGAAGAAAACGGCAAAATTTCTTGTACATCGTTGGATTCGTCTTCCTCGGAAACCGTTGAGGAAAATTGGGAAGGAGTGGTTTCGATTTCGCAGGCGTGGATGTCAGATAATACAATTTTAGCTTTGACAGAGGACGGCCGCATTCTTACAAATAGTGAATTTCATGAGAAAAAAGTTGCCGATTGGGAAAATATCGTGCAGCTGACATGCGTAGGCAACGACGTTTTTGCCCTGAAGGCGGACGGCACGGTGAAGACTACGGCGGCGAAAAGACAGGGATGCGGAGAAAAGCTTGATGTTTCCAAATGGAAAGATATACGCATGATCAGTTATTCGGGTGCATATATCGTCGGACTGAAAGCAGACGGCAGTACGGTATTCTCAGGTTTTAACGGCAACGATGAAAACAATCTCGCCGCGGATCAATACGAGGCGGTGTTTGCAATAGGCGGCGGCGTAATCGCCCGTAAAGAAGACGGGTCGGTTAATCTGTCGGGTGCGCTTTTAAGAAATTCTGATCCAGCGGCTTGCACCGATTTTATATGTGCCAGTGGCCATGATTACGGTATTCGTTCAGAAGGAACGGCTGTTTATTTTAACGTAGGGTCTCTTATCGACGAACCGCAGGTGATTGAGGGGTACGATTTCGTATCTGTCAGCAATGATTTCGGACTGACACGCGGCGGGGAAGTTTATGAATTTAGCATTGAAGGATATACAGGACATTACTATATCGGCGTAGAAAAGGCGTGCACGCTTTCCGGCGTGCGGCTGCCGAGCTATCCCTGGGCGGATTGAAAAGGGCGTCCAAAAATTTGCGTAATTCGTAAAGAGGTGTAAAATGGCAATATTCAAGAGCAGACAGGAAAAGGAAATAGAAAAGAAAATGCTTGTAAAGCGCACGATCAACACCATGAACAAGCAGATCAACGCGCTGGAAGAGCAGAAAAAAGTTTTCGTGGAAAAGGCGAAGACCGCAAAGAAAAACGGCCTGGAAGCGCAGTATAATCTCGCGCTGACGGGGTATAAAATGACGCTTTTACAGCAAAAGCGCGCGCAGGAAATGCTTCTGAATTTCGAGATTACCTCCCAGATGAAGGACATGACCATGATGACCAAGGAATTTCTGGGCGGCATGAGCGTTCTCAGCAAGGAAATGGCGCGCCTCGCCGACGAAAAGGAATTCATCAAGGTGCAAAAGCAGTTCGAACTCGCCATGGGCAACGCCGAACGGCAGGCGGAGCAGATGGATATGTTTATGGAAACCAGCCAGGACACCTTCAAATCCGCGCAGGGCAGCACCGATTCCATAGACGACAAAGAGATTAAGGAAATGATTGACCGTCAGGCGGGGCTGGACGAATTCGGGGACGACGCGATAGACAAGGAACTCGAAGAACTCCAAAAGAAAATGAACGCAGAATAAGCGCGAACATGCGGGGCGGGTGAAAATATGGATAACATCAGCATAAATCTGTTGAACGACAAATTCAATATGTATTACGAAAACGCAAAGCGCGCCATGAACGAGGGGAACGCAGAACTTGCCAAGCGCAATTATATGCTCGCGGCGGAAACCTTGCTGAAACTAGCAAAACTATCCTCTCCCGAACTCAAAAAAGCGCGTCTCGAACGGGCGAAACGCTTGATAGAGATTGCGGAAAACGCGGAAACGTCCATCGAAAACAAGCGCTTTGAAAAGGATTTCGGCACGCCGCAGGCGGGCGCGCAGAACGAGGACGGCGAGGCGAAGGAATGGGCGGCGGCGGAAATCCCGAACGTGCGTTTTTCCGACATCGCGGGGCTGGATGACGTAAAAAAAGCCATTACGACCCGTATGATCAATCCGCTCAAATATCCCGATAAGTACGCTGCGTACGGCAAAAAGACGGGCGGCGGCGTACTTTTATACGGCCCGCCCGGCACGGGCAAGACCATGATCGCCAAGGCAATCGCCTGCGAGGTCGGCGCCACCTTTTACGCCGTGAAAGGTTCGGATATCGTCAGCAAATGGGTGGGCGAATCCGAAAAGAACATCAATTCGCTGTTCGAAACGGCGCGCAAAGACAAACTCGCAATCATCTTTATCGACGAAATGGACTCGCTTATAGGCCGCCGCGGCGTGGATACGCACAACGATAAGCGCGTGAATGAATTTTTACAGCAGATAGACGGCTTTGTCGGCAGAAATCCGAATCTGCTTTTACTGGGCGCGACCAACCGTCCGTGGGATATAGACGGCGCGGCAATGCGTTCCGGACGGTTTTCGCAGAAGATTTACGTCCCTCTGCCCGACGCGCCTGCGCGCAGGTTCCTCTTTGAAAAGGGCGTGAAAAACGCGCCTTTGGCTGCGGACGTCGATATAGAGGAGCTGGTGAGAATGAGCGAGGGATACAGCGGCGCGGATATCGACGAAGCGTGCGACAGGGCAAAGGAAGATCCCGTTTTGCGCGCCATAAAAAGCGGCGGAATCGTGCCCGTGGAGCGCGCGGACTTCGTCAAGGCGCTCCGTTCGGTGCGCCCTTCCGTGGATAAACGGGAAATCAAGGCGTTTGAGGCTTACGCGGGGATCGGAGAAAGAGAAGAACTCGCCGCTTTTCCTGCGGAAACGGCGCCGCACGGCGAAAAGCCGCAAGAGCGGGAAACCGCGGCTGTACCGCCCGCCGCGGAACAGCGGGCGGAGGTGGAATTCGCGGCGGAAAAGATCAGTCTTTCGCCCGACGAAAAGCCTCGGTTGGAATTTTTCGTGAACGCGAACGTTTCGTCCGCTTCGGTAAAGATCGGCGGCGGCTATTACGGCTGCGAAAAGCACATACGCAACTTTATCAGCGAGCCGCTTGCCGTAGAGACGGGAAAATACGTTGCGGAAGTATTCGGCGACGGAAAGAAACTGGCGGAAAAGACGATAGAATTCGTCAAGGGAATGGAAGAAAGGGATTTCGATATTTAGGGAGGTTCGGAATATGTACGATAAAATTTGCAAGACCTGCGGCGGCGACTGCGTGGTTGTGAAAGAGGACGACAACGGTTATACGCTGCGCTGTACCTGCTGCGACAACGTATATACATTTGCAAAGGAAAAAGCGCCCGTAGTGAACGCCACCCCCGTTTCGCAGAAAAAGGACGCGGGGGAAAGGGTGTTTGAAACGTGTATCGACTCCGTGATGGAGTTGACCTGCCGCGCGGGAAACAACTGCTACGCGGGTTCCGGTTTCGCCGTGGGCAACAACGGTTATGCCGTAACGAATACGCACGTCGTAACCGAAAACGGCCGTCCCGTGGACGAGGTAAAGGCTTACGTATGCGGCAAAACGGTGCCGGCGCAGATCATCGCCCTCGGCGACGACCGCGGCGGCAGCGGCGCGGGAGAGGATCTGGCGCTCATCCGCCTTACCGGCGCGCCCGCAAAGATGAAGGGCGTTACTTTTTCGGAAGAACCCGTCCGCAACGGCCAGAAACTGTACGTTATCGGCAACGCGCTGGGCATGGGAACGTGCATCACGAGCGGCATCATCAGCGACAAGCGGAGAATGGTCAACGGAAAACCCCGCCTGATGACGGACTGCGCCGCAAACCACGGAAATTCCGGCGGTCCGGTTTTCGACGAAGACGGCAGGGTGATCGGGGCGATCGTCGCGGGGATAGACAGCGCAAAGGGCATGAACTTCGCCATTCCCGCGGACGTCATCGAGGACTTTTTGGAAAAGTGCAGAATGGCGGACAGGACTTTGAGGATCTGACATGGAAGAGAGGGAAAACGTTTTGACGACGGAGGAAAAACTGCGGAAGTATTTCGAGGGAATGTGCGTAAAGAAGGACTCGTCCTTGGAACAGTTCGCCGCGCTGAGCATACCCTCCTTTATCCGCGACTGGTTCATACGCAAATATTCGGATAAGGATGGGCGGCTGAACGCCTCGTTCGTGTCGCAGGAAATCAGGCGCGTGGTGCCGAGAAAAAGCGACTGGCCCGCCCTTCTCGATCAAATGATGTCCGAGCGCAGACAGGTGAAGTTTATCGGAAAGATAGAAGTAAAGCGGGACGTGAAGTCGGGACTGATCACCTTCGAACTGCCCGATTTGGGCGTGGGGCATAAGGAAACGCGCGTTTTCCCCGACGTCTGGAACGCCTGCAAGGAACCGTTTCTGACTTCCAACGGCGCGATCTGGGGAATCGTTACGCTTTCCTACGGCACGGAAACGGCAGTCCGCCGCACGGCGGGCGTTATCCTGCTCGAAGATTTTAAGGACTTCAGACCGTACAAAACCGATCTCGCCTACTATAAAAAGGCGCGCGCGCATTTCGAAACGACAGAATGGCTGAACGTCTTGCTGGGCGCCATAGATTACGACGCGTCGGGCTTCGATACGGAGGAGCAGAAACTCGCCCTGCTGACGAGGCTTCTGCCTTTTTGCGAAAAGCGGCTCAACCTCATCGAACTTGCGCCGAAGGGAACGGGCAAATCGTATTTGTTTTCCAAAATCAGCAAGCGCGGTTGGCTGGCTTCGGGGGGCGTCATGACGCGCGCAAAGATGTTTTACGACATGAACCTGAAACAGGAAGGGCTGGTCAGCAATTACGACTACGTCGCGCTGGACGAGATTTCCACCATACGGTTCGGGGACGTGAGCGAAATGCAGGGCGCGATGAAAGGCTATCTCGAAAGCGGCGTTTACACCGTGGGCGTCAAAGAGGGAAAGGGGGACGCCGGCGTGGTTCTGCTGGGCAATATCGACGCGGGCGATATGAACGCGGAGCGGAACATGTTTTCCTCCCTGCCCGAAGTTTTTCGGGATTCGGCGCTCGTCGACCGTTTCCACGGCTTTATCGAAGGCTGGCGGATCCCGCGCATGAGCGAGGATAAAAAAATATGCGGCTGGGCGCTGAATACGGAATATTTTGCGGAAATTCTGCACGATCTGAGGGAAGATATCGCCGCGCGCTCCATCGTGGACGCGCTGATTTCGATCGAAGCGGGCGCGGACACGCGCGACGTGGCGGCGGTCAAGCGGATCGCCGCGGCATACGTGAAACTTCTCTTCCCGCACTGGTCGGGCGTTGAAGACGCGGACGTTTCCGCATTTGAAAAATACTGTCTTTCGCCCGCGCTCTATATGCGAGGGGTCATAAAAAAACAGCTGGGAATCATGGACAGCGAATTCGCAGGCAAAAAGATGCCCGCGATCTCGATAAAAAACCGCTGAGCGGCAAGGAGATATATCAATGGCGGAAAAGAATAAGATATGCCATCTGTGCGGGGGCGAACTCGAACCGTACGGCATAGGCAAACTCAAATGTAAGTATTGCGACACCATCTACGAAGAAGAGGTGATCAACGGCGAAGAGGGCGTTCTGCTCGTAAACGCCTACAAATCCCTGCGCGACGGCGAAACGGACGAAGCGTACAAGGCGTTTATCGACATTATCGACCGTGCGCCGAAGTGTTACGAGGCCTGCCTCGGCGTGGCGCTCGCCAACCACGGCATAGTCTACGTGGACGATAACCGATCGGGCAAGCGCAAGCGCGTGCCCACCTGTTACAACACCACGCTCACGCCCTTCCGTGAAGATTCCTACTATCAGACGGCGGTCAAGCTGGCGCCGGACGACATTGCGGCGAAATACGAAAAAGACGCCGAAGAGATAGACAGAATCAGGGAATTGTGGCTGGAAAAGGCGGAAAAGGAAAAGCCTTACGACATTTTTATCAGCTATAAGGAATCGGACGACGAAACCAAACAGCGCACCGCGGACAGCGTGCAGGCGCAGGAACTCTATACTTGGCTTACGGATCAGGGATACCGCGTGTTTTTCAGCCGGTCCAGTCTGGCGGGCAAGGTTTCCGAACAGTACGAGCCGTACATATACAACGCCTTGCGCACGGCCAAGGTCATGGTCGTTTACGCGCAGAAAGCGGAATATTTCAATTCGTACTGGATGCGTAACGAGTGGCGGCGCTGGTGGAAGAGGATCGACGGCGGCGACAAACATCCGCAGTCCCTCATCGTGGCGTACGAGAACATGAACGTTTACGATATTCCCCGCAACCTGCTGCGCGGCGGCATGCAGGCGATAGACGCGTCCCGAAAGGACTATTTCCCCCTGCTTTTGGGGCATATCAAGAGGATAGAGGAATCCCTTTCCGCGCAGAGCGGCAACGTCCGCGTGGAGGTCGCGGGATTCAGCGGTAAGAAAGCGACCAGGATCGAAGGCGAGAAGATCGCCAAAAAACAGCTCGGTTCGGGCGTGAAGAAGATAAAATCGACCGCGGCGGCGGGCGCGGTTTCCGTGCGCGAGATAGCGGCGCGCACGGAGAGCGAACTTTCCATAGACGCGTCGCGCGCGCTCAAACTCGCCAACGACGCGCTTGCCAACGGCCGCTATAAAAAAGCGCTCGAATATTACGCCCAGGTGCTCGCGGGCGGCGCGAACGCGCAGGCCTATCTCGGCACGGCGCTCGCCTCGGTCGGCGTAAAGACGGATGCGGAATTTATAAAGTGCGCCGCGAAATATACCCGCTTTTCCGATTTCGACGGCATTGTTTCCGCCTGCACGGAGGAAGAACTGCATCGCGCTGCCGACCTTTATAAAAACGCGGAAAGCGAGTGTTTCAAGGCAAACGCCGTCGAAGCCGGCGTCAATTACTTTAAAAAACTTTCGGCTTACAATATCCCGCAGCGGCAGGAGGCACTCGATATTCTTCGCGGTAAAATTAACGCGGATATGAAGAAAAAGAGCGCTTCCGCAGCGCGGCTCTGCGAAGTGTACTGCGAGGCGATCGCGGGTGAGGACGCGGAAGAATACGTTTCGCATATCTCTTCGCTGACAGACGTCGCGATGACGAACGCGCAGTACGCGGCGGCAAAATATCTCAACGGAAAGATCGGCGCGCTGGACGAAACGATAGACGCCTTTATTTACAACAATATCCGCATGGAGGTGTCCTCCGATCTGCAGGGGAGCAGGGTGCTCGATCTCTTCAAGCTTAAAGATTTTTCCGCAGTGGATAAACTTTTATCCAACGTAACGAAAAACAGCGCGGAAATTTATAACCGCGTGCTGGTGGACGCCGTATTTGCGGGGCTGAAAAGCGTTTTTGAAAGCAAAAACACCGCCGTCAAAATGCGGGTGATAGAGCTGTTCAAAATAATTATTTCGTATACGTATAAAAATTATCGGGTGGACGGCAAAATCGCCAACGAAGCGGGGTTCAAATTCGCGTTTTTCGACAAGCTTATCATGAACAACGTTTCGCGGCAGATGTATTCCGACGCTGAAATCGGCGCGCTGAAAGAATATATCCTGAAAACACTCGACGAGGACGCCGTAGACGAATATGCGGCGTACGAAATCCTTTCGGGCGTGTATTTCATGCGTATCAACGGTTTCGGGCAGGCGAAAAAGAGCTTCGATAAGGCCTTGGAACTCATTCCCAACGACGCGAACGCGAGAATTCTGAAAGCGTGCTGCGATTACGGCGTTACGGAAAACGATATCCGTGCCGTGAGGGCGGACTTAGCGCCCGCAAAAAAGAAATTCGATCTCAGCGTTTCAAACGCCGTGCTTTACGCTCTGCTGAAAAAGGCGGGCGAAGAAGTTGCAGGCAATGCTTTTTCCGCGCGGGTGGAAGACGTATTGAAATACTGCAAGAAGGAAGAGGATTGGCAGAAGGACGCGCAGAGCAGATTTTACGTTTGGCATGTCGGTTCCGACCTATACTATAAGTATCTTGCGGAATTTCGTCCGTCGGAAAAGCGTGCGGCGGTATTCGCCACCATCGCGCGCGAAAATCTCGATTACAAGTACGATCCGAAAACGCAGTACGATTTCATTATCAAAATTTTCACCGACGAAATTTTGAGCTTGATCAACGACACGTCCGGTAAAAAGGATCTGGAACTTTTAACGGACGGCTATTACAAGCTTTTGAAGTATATCGACGTGAACAACAAGACTTTCATGTGCGAAAGGTTGAAGTTTATGGGCGATTACATGCTGGGCGAACGCAATTTTGAACTTGCGGAAAGGTTTTATAATTATGCGATCAGCGAAAATCAGCTGGACAGCGAGCTGTACTGGAAACGCCTGCATGCGAAATTCCATGCGGTCAACACGATAGAACTGATTTTATCGAAAAAAACGATTGAGGACGATCCCGATTTCGACAGCGTTTTGAAGCTCGTGGACGAAGACCAGGCGGGAACGTATCTGCAAGTTCCCAACAAGCAGGAATATCTGCGGCAGAAACGGTCGTTCAAGTCGCTTTTGAATAAGAAAAAGGACTTTATTCCCGATTCGGACGTTGGCAGGCTGTTTACCTGCAGCGACGAAGAATTCAAAAAATATCTGAAAGATCTCGACGATAAAGAGAAAAAAGAACAGGCAAGGAAAAAGGAAAACAGAAACCGCGCCATCGCGAAATCGAGCGTTGTGGGCGCGGCGGTCGTATTGTTCCTTGTGTCGCTTCTATTCGTTGCGGGGGCGGTTCTTGCGGCGCTTAAATTTGAAGTTGTTTATCAGTTTATTAAAATAGGCGACAGCGCCGAAAGGCAGATGCACCTTGCAAACAAAGCCGCGCTGATCGTAACGGCGGCCATGGCGCTCGTTCTGCAGATTATACACGTTGCGAAACTGAACAAAACCAAACTCGGCATTACCATCGTCGCGCAGATCGCATCAATCGGGTTGGTGTTGCTTTCCGATTTTCTGCTTCTGACAGGTATTTTTTCAGATATATTTGCATGGGGCGTGGCGATAGGCGCAGTCGGATTTATGGTCGCGTATATGATATGGGAACTGACCGCAGATTATGACGAAGCTTTGGCTGCGCTTGGTAAATCGCTCTCAACGTTTGTTATTGCGCTTTTATATATCGCATTATCATATGCTATCGCCCGAGAAACGATAACGAAGTTTATCCAGATCATGCTGATCATAATCATGGTTGTGGCTATGGTAGTCGGCGTAGTTTGGGATAAACTTGATGAATGGGAAGCCCGTTCTTGGATAACGACAGGAGTTCATCTGCTTGCGGAAATAGCTCTGCTGATTGTTTTTTCCATAGCGCATGCAATATTCGGCCCAGGGGGTGTCGCAGTTCTCGGCGCAATTGCAACGGTAGTCGTTGCAGGGGCAGGGGTAATTTGTATTTTTGTGATTTATGATGTAAATTAAAAAAGTATTTAAGAATAAACAGCCCCGCAGAATTCTGCGGGGCTTGCATTTTTAAATTTACCATTTAGCGCGGACGGCGATATCCTGTTCATAATCGCCGAAGGACGAACCGAATAAATTTATACCGCCTTTGTAATGTGCGTCGCTCTTTACCCCTATTTTGATGGAAAGATAGGGGCTTTCCTTTATTTTATAATCGTTCAAAGTGTTTAGGCTGATTTGGTCGTTATTGAAATAACTGCCGTCTCTCGTGATTTTCCAGTAGGTGAGCATGCCGTATTGCGTCATGCTGTCCGGCCACCATTCGGGATTGAGCATGCCCTTTCTGCCGCCGAAATCGCTCGGACAGGTCCAAGTGCCTATTTCTATATCGTTTAGCCATACCGTTATATCAGATTTCCAGTTGTTTCGGTAAAACGGAGCTTCGGAACAGGCCTCAAAGCTTATTTCGAGTTCTTTCATCTGTTCGGGAATATTCGCCTTGCTGATTCGATATTCCACATATCCGCTTGTAAACCAAATCAACTTTGCCTCGAAACGTTCGGGCAGAAAAAAATTGTCGGGATCGTCGTCTTTGCCGATAGTATGCGTTTTTGTCGCCAGCCCGCAAGACGGCACGATATTATACCCGACATAACTTCCGATAGGCAGATCGATATTCAGCTGATTTAATTCCTGCACCGTATTTCTGTGCACGCCTATATAAATTGCGTCGCAGCTTCTGCTGCACAAGCGTACTTTTCCCTTTTTTGTGTATTGCATCTTTGTCGTAATGAGCCCTACCTGCTCGAGAATATCTACGTTTGTCGTTGCGGTGGACATCGGTTGTTGAAGCAGTTTGCTCAGTTCGGAAATACTTAAACTATTGTCGTTCAGCGCGTTCAGTATTTCCAGCCGTTGAGGCGAAGAGAGCGCTCGGGCCAGTTCGCTGAGCGTCTGAATATCATCCGTCGTGGTTGTCGTCGTTTTTAACATAGTTTTCCCCTTGATAATTATTGATTAGATTATACATTAAAAATAATAGATTTGTCAACGGTCAAGGTATAGTATTTCAAAAATCTTGAAATACTATACTACTGAAAAAAGTATTTTTTGTGTTTGTATTGACCGACGGGGGCGCTTGTGATATATTCACAGTATAAATCATTTATACAAGGTGCACCTTGTCCTTTTTGTACGGCAAAAAGGAACAGAATTAATGGCGGCAGCAAGGAGATGACGATGAAATTCAAACACCAGAGAACGGAATACCCGAGACCGCATTTTGCGAGAAAAAACTGGCAGACTCTCAACGGAGAGTGGGATTTCCGCTTTGACGATGAAGAAAAAGGAGAAATAAATGAATACTTCCGCGATTTTGCGGCGGAAAGAAAAATCAACGTGCCGTTTTCCTATCAGGCGGAAGCCAGCGGCATCGGCATAAAAGAAATGCATGAAGTCATGTGGTATAAAAGGACGTTCAAACTGAGCGAAACTTTGCAAAAAAAATATGTTCTGCTGTGTTTCAACGCCGTGGATTACGCGGCGGAAGTCTGGCTGAACGGTAAGTATGTCGGCGGACATAAAGGCGGTTATTCGGCTTTTTCGTTTGACGTTACAAACTATTTGAAAACCGAAAATACCCTTATCGTAAAGGCTGTGGACAGGTATGATACCGCTCAGCCCCGCGGGAAACAGTTCTGGCAGCCGCAGCCGAACAGATGCTGGTATCACGGTAATTCGGGCATATGGCAGAGCGTATGGCTGGAAGAAACAGGCAGCGCATACATCGATTATGCTTTGATAACGCCGGATATCGACCGTTCGCTTGTGGAAATGAGTTTTAACGTCTGCGGCGATGCCGATTATATAAAAATGAACGTGTTCTACAAGGGCGAAAAAGTCAAAGAACAGACGGAAACGGTTACAGGCAGACGGACGGATGTCGTTCTTCGGCTGAAAGAGGCCGACAGTATAGACGAATTGCATTATTGGAGCGTAGATTATCCTAATCTTTACGATCTCGAACTTGAACTTATCGTCAACGGCAAAACCGCGGATCGCGTACAGACATATTTCGGTATGCGGAAGATCGGTACCGACGGCTGTTCAATCCTTTTGAATAACGCGCCGTTGTATCAGAAACTCATTCTCGATCAGGGGTATTGGAAAGAAAGCGATCTCACGCCGCCCTCCGCGGAAGCCCTGAAACGCGATATAGAAGCGAGCAAGGCGATGGGATTCAACGGCGCGCGTAAACACCAGAAAGTAGAAGATCCTTATTTTTATTACTACGCCGATAAATTGGGATTTCTCGTTTGGGGCGAGATGCCGAGCGCGTATTGTTTCTGTTTTGATGAAATAGAAAATATCCAGTCGCAGTTTGCGGAGGCGGTAAAGCAATTTTACAATCATCCCTCTGTGATCGCTTACGTACCGATGAATGAAAGCTGGGGCGTGCGCAAGCTGTTGTGCGACGGGAAGCAAAAAGATTTCGTGCGTGCGATGTATTTTACTGCAAAGGCGCTTGATTCTTCACGTCTGGTCTGCTCCAACGACGGCTGGGAACAGGTGGAACAGACTGATTTTATCGGTATTCACGATTATTCGTCCGTAGGGGACGGGTTTGAAGAAAAGTACAGGCGAGAAAAACACGACTGCGTTTTTCCTATGGCGCGCAGGCTCATGGGGTTCGGGGAAAAATACAGCGGTATCCCCGTGATCATGACGGAATACGGCGGAATTGCCTTGAAAGACAGCGGCGCGGTTTCTTTTGTGAATAAGACGGAAAGCAATAACTGGGGGTATGTGGCGGACGATTCCGTGGAGGATTTTATGAAACGCTATGAAAATCTTACATCCGCGGTGAAAAAATGCGGTTTCGCCGGGTTCTGTTATACACAGCTGACCGATGTGAAACAGGAAGTCAACGGCCTGCTCGACGAAGAACACGAGCCGAAATTCGATTTCAAAGAGATAAAAAAGATCAATGACTAAGGGATTGATATTTTCGATAGAGGAATTTTCGGTTTATGACGGGCCGGGAATCAGGACGGCAGTTTTTTTCAAAGGCTGTCCGCTCCGCTGCAACTGGTGCCACAATCCCGAAGGGCTGGAAGCGAAAGTGCAGATTGTGCGTAGTCCGAACGGCTGTTTGAAGTGCGGGAGATGCGCAGAAGAGGCGGCGAAACACGGCGGCAGACTGACGGCAGAGTGTATCAACGTCTGTCCGAGAAATCTGATCCGCGAAAGCGGTGCGTATTATACCGTGGAAGAGCTGACGAAAAAGCTGTTGAAAAACGCGGATATCCTGATGCAGGGCGGCGGAGGAATTACTTTTTCGGGCGGCGAATGCCTCATGCAAATAGATTTTTTGACCGAAGTGGCCCGTGAACTGAAAGGAAAAGTCCATCTTGCAATAGAAACGAGCGGATATGCCGACAGCATTAAGTTCAAACAACTGCTTAAATATCTCGATCTGGTGATGTTTGATCTGAAAATTATCGATAAAGATCTTTTCCGCAGGTATATCGGCAGGGACAACGCTGTGATACTGCAAAATTTTAAGATTTTAAGCGAAAGCGGCGTGCAGTTCATTCCGCGGACGCCGCTCATTCCCGGCATAACGGATACGGAAGAAAACCTGACATCAATAGCGAAACTGATAGCGGGCACGTCCGCCGACCATGCGGAATTGCTGCCATATAACAAAATGGCGGGCAGTAAATATAAGTTGCTCGACAAAAAATACCGTCCCGAATTCGACGAAACGAAAGAACCGAATACGGGAACGGATGTTTTCAAAAAATACGGGATCAAAACAAAAATCATGTAAAGGAGAACGTCCATGAAAGAAAGAGTAGCGAAAATATACGAGAGGCTGCTGGACCGCAGATACAGGGAACTGCGCAGCGGAAAAGAT
>UQZE01000026.1 GCA_900545325.1 uncultured Eubacteriales bacterium | reverse complement strand
TGGAAGTCGGGGAAGGCTATGTATTCGTAGAATGGCGCACCGACCTCAACGATCCCGAAAGCGTATGGGAAGACGGCAGCGCCGTTACGGTCAACACAACGGTATATGCCTATATCATGGAAGTACAGTCCTACGTGGTGAAGTTCGACGCGAACGGCGGCACGGGCACGATGGAGGACCAGCAGTTCGGCGCGGCGGAAGAAAAGGCTCTTGCGAAAAATACCTTTACGAGGGAAGGCTATAAATTCGTGTGCTGGGAATTCGGCGGCGAATACTACTTGGACGGACAGGTGATATCCATGCTCTCGCCCACGGGCGCGGACGTGGTGATGAAAGCCGTTTGGGTGGCGGACAGCGATCCCGAACTCGTTCCCAACGGGGATTTCTCGGCGGAAACGTCTTTTACGGAAGATGCTGGCAGCGACGGTAAGCGTTACGTCGGCGGCGATTGGTTGATTTATACGAATGCAGGTAAAACCTCAATCAATTCCGTCAGTACGGCGGACGGATCTTTGGTATATAACGCAACTTTAACTACGGGTTCTTCTTCTGCTAACTTCTACGTGGCGGTTAAGCTCGAAATAGATAAAATCGAGGCGGGCGATAAATTTGTCATTAGTTTTGATGCAAAAGTAGACAGCACTGATTTTACTTACGTTGCGGCATATATTAGATTTAGGGAAGATGCGACTTCAACTACGAAGTTCAACGGCGATATAACCGAAAAACAAGAATTTATTTTGGGAACGGATTTGACCCGATATTCTTTTATAGCTGAAGCTACGGAGGAAAACGTTGCAGAAGCAACCGCCGCACAAGGATATTATCTTGTTATCGCTTTGGCGAATAAAGAAGCGGCAGGTACGCCGACATTCACGCTCGACAACGTCAGCGTGAAAAAGTTTACTGCGCCGAAGGCGGAAAAGAGCTTGCTCGAACAAAAAGTTACGCTCATTTCGGACAGGAAAGAAAACGATTGACAAGGGGGCCCCGAATTTTCGAAAGCATCGGATTTTCGGGGCTTTTCTCTGAAACGGAGGGCTTATGAAAAAAATTGCGTTTATTCTGGCTTTCGTGATGTCTGCGGCGCTCGTCGGGTGCGACGGCGGAGATAAAATAAAGCGGCTGGAAGGCGATCTTCTGCAAAGCGCGTACGTGCGCTATCTCGGCCGTTCGGAAATGAAGGACGGGCTGATGTATTGTTACAACACGGGCACGGGGTTCAGCGTGTCCTTTTACGGCACGCGGCTCAACGCCGAATTCGTATGCACAAACACCGACAGCGAAACCGAGCGCCCGTATTATCAGGTGTTCACGGACGGGGAGGCGTCCCCGGAAGAGGGCAAGGTCGTGGAAATCGACAAGGCGGATAAAAACGTCAAACTCGTTTCCGAACTGAACGAAGGGTTCCACACGGTTACCGTAATCAAGCGCAGCGAAAGTTCGGACGGCACTACGGCGGTCAAAAGCATATCCACGGACGGATATTTCGATGCGGCGGCACAGCCCGACGGCGACAGGCTTTCCGTACAGATCGTGGGCGGCAGCGGCATCAGCGGCCACGGCGCGATCGGCAAGGCCGGGGAGGAACGCACCACGAAAAATTCTTCCTGCCTGCACTCGTTCGGGTATCTCACCGCCATGGCGTTCGGCGCGGATTTCGAATTCGTTTCAAACAGCGGCTGGGGGCTAAAATGGGGATATAACGACCCGTCGGGCAGCGACAATATAAGAAAAGCTTACGATTATATCGGTATCGGAGAGGACAACAAAACCATCACCGCGGCGAAATGGGATCACAACAGGTTTAAACCCGACGTAATCGTGGTGAACGTGGGCGGCAACGATTACACTTCGCACATCAATAAACTTTCGGGTGCGGAAAAGACGGCGGCGGAAGAGGAATTCACCGCCGCGGTAAAGGAATTTTTGCAGCACATGCACGGACTGCACCCGAACGCGGTCGTTTTCTGGACGTCTACCGATCAATCGAGCGGCAACGGGGCGGCTTCGCTCAAAGCCATAAATTCCCTCGATCCGGAACATGCATGGTGCGTTCCCGTTCTCATCAAGGGCAGCCGCAACGGCGAGCTCGGCGCGGACGGACACGCGAGTTACAAGACGCACGTCGAGGACGCGCGGACGGTGGTGAATGCCGTATGCGAAAAACTCGGCATAGAACAGGTGAACGAACTTCCGAAAGCGTAAAGAAAAAAAGCGGCTGTACAGCCGCTTTTTTTTATGCCCTGTCGTAGTATTCCGCCACCGCTTTCGCCGCGTCCACCACCTTTTTTTTAAGTTCGGGCGGGGAAAGCACCTTTATGCCCGTGCCGAACGTGAGTATTTTGGATACCAGTCCGCCGTCGTCCGGCAGGCTGACTTCCGCTATGTATACGCCGTTGATCTCGCGTATGTTCTCTATGCCTACCCACTCTTCAAAGTCCGAAAGAGCGCTTTTTTCTATTTCGAAACGCGCGGGCACACTCTGCCCCGCGCCGTACCAGGCGGTAAAGTCGGCTTTGGGCATTTCCCGCCGCGCAAACGTTTCCTCCGTAGCTTTCGCCTGCTCGATCCTGCCGAGTTTGAAAAAGCGGAACGCGCCGCGCAGGCGGCAGTAGGCGTAGATATACCAAAGCCCCTGCTTGAAGAGCAGGGCGTGCGGTTCGACGCTGCGTTCGCTCGTTTCGCCCGTGCGGTCGTGGTAGCGTATGAACATCACCTTGTTTTCCTCGATGCACCGTTCCGCGAAAGAAAGTTTCTTTTTATACATGCCCGTGTCGCCCCAGTGCCCCGCATCTATGATGAGATTGCCGCTCGTGAACCGCAGGGAACTGTCCGTGTTTTTGGACGTTGCGAGCAGTTTTTTTATGCCCGAAGCCAGTTTTGCGCTGCCGAGCTGCGCGTTGACGGCGCTGAGCGCCTCCGTAACCGCTTCGTGTTCTTCCTCCGTGAGGAAACCCGCGGGGAGTTTGTAGGTGTCGAGAATGGCGAATCCGCCGTTCTGTCCGCGTATGGCCACCACGGGCACGCCCGCGAGCGTGAGCGTGTCTATATATCTCAGCGCGGTCCGCGTGCTTACGCCGTATCGCCTGGCGATCTGCGGCGCGCTGAGCCGCTTTTCGGCAAGAAGATCGAATAACAGAGAAATCAATATTTCAGCTTTCATATTTTCAGCCTGTCCCACATACAATAATAAAAAAATCAAAAATATTTTAACATACATGACAAAAGTTGTCAAGTATGATGTGTTAAGATATAGGGGCAAGGAGGGAAAACATGTTTGAAAAGTTTTTTTCCTGGATATTCGACGAACATAAAGAACCGCATTCGAACGAACGGCGCGCGCCGATCGCGGAAACGCTTCGTCCGAAAGCGGCGTGCGGAACGCGCTCGGCCGCGGGGGAAAACGGCGTTTTAAAACGCGGGGAATATAATCCATATAATACGCGTACGCGCGGGAGCGACGTGAGCGCTTTTTTTCGGGATCTGAAGGGGTTCAACGTACGCGAGCGCGAGGCTGCATGCGGTTTTGCCGTCATGCGGTGAGAAAGGTTTCGGCCGTTCAGGCCTGCGGCGTCTTTCTGTAAGAAAGAATGGTCTGCGCTATACGGGCGTTGGCGTCCGCGAGCCGCAGTCTGCCCAGCCTGCGGCGGAAGTTGAAACGGTCCGCGTATGTGGAGGATATTGCCGTTTCCAGCGACGCCGGCGTAAGGTTCTGCTCGTAAACGAGCGTGAGCGCGCCCTGCGCGTAAAAGTATTCCGCATTCTGGATCTGATCTCCGCGCGACGCTCCCTTGGAAAGCGGAACGACTACGGAGGGGATTTTCAGCGAAAGCAATTCGAATAACGTGCCCGCGCCCGCGCGGGAAACGGCCACGTCCGCGGCGGCGTAGGCGTAGCGCATTTCGCTTTCAAATTCCAATCCCCTGTAACCCTCGCGGTTTGCCGCGGGGGAATTTTTCCGCCCGTAAAGGTGCAGAATATCGAATTTAGGCAGCAGGTCGCCCAGACAGTCTTTCAGGCAGGCGTTGATCGCCCTGCTGCCCTGCGAGCCGCCGAGCACCAGCAGCACGGGTTTTTTGCCGTCGAAACCGTAACGCGCGAGCGCGGTTTTTTTATCGGTGTCAAAGAGATCGTCGCTGAGAGGCAGTCCCGCATATTCGCCGTTAGCGAACTGTCCCGCGGTTTCGGGAAACGCCGTAAGCACCTTGTCGGCGCGCGGCGCGATCAGCTTGTTCGCCAGCCCCGCGCTGAGGTCGCTCTCGTGCGTAACGACGGGGATTTTCAGCGATCTCGCCGCAAAGGCGACTGGCACCGCCACATAGCCGCCCTTGGAAAACACCAGGTCGGGTTTCAGTTCGTTCAGTATTTTTTTTGCCTGACGGTAGCCCTTGACCACCTCGATGGGGATTTTCAGGTTTTTCAGCGTGAACTTGCGCTGCAGTTTCGCCGTTTTTACGGGATAATATCTCAGTTTCGTCCGCTTGACTATGCTTTCTTCCATGCCGCCTTCGGAACCGATATATACTATTTTGTCGAATTTATCTTCGATATAGGGCAGGAGCGCGAGGTTGGGCATTACGTGTCCCGCCGTGCCTCCGCCTGTAAATACGATCGTACTCATATTAATATCTATATGCAGTTTTCGCAAAAAAAGCGAGATCGGCGGTAAAATTTTGCGTAAAAATCGCGCGGGGCCGGGCGCGGCGCGGGCGGAGAAAAGCGGGCGGGGGCGTTCCGCGTATACGAGGCGGCGGTGCGGGCGGGTTCGTTTTGGATCGCGCGGCGGAAACGCGGGGAAGGGCCGTCAATGCGGTGCGGACAGACGAAGGGCGGAACGGACGCGGAAAAAACAAGGCCGTTCCGTCGGCGCCTGTTGCAGGAGCGCGGAGATATGTTCCGCAATGCGGGTATCCGCCGCGATTAAGCGCGCCGAAAAATGAAACCGCCGCGGCTCATGGCCGCGGCGGTTTTGCCGTTTTACGGTTTATTCTTTTTTGTCTTCGTCGTCGGTTTTGATCTCGACGTTTTCCTCAATGGTTTCGGGTTCGTCGATCTCTTCCACCGTGTCGTCTTTATCCGCGCTTTCCTCTTCGTCGCCGAAGTCCTCCAGCACGTCGCCGTAGGTGTATTCTTCCTTTTCTTCCGCCTCGGGTTCCGCTTCGTCGGCGTCGGGTTCGTAAACGGGCGTTTCTTTTGCCGCCTGCTCTTTCTTCGCCCTGACCGCCGCGTTGGTCTTGTTGCGGCTCGTGATCTTATACTGCGCTTTCGCGTCGCTCTTTCTCGCTTTCCTCCTCTTCATGACCGATTTCACGATCAGCATCACGATCGCAGCGAGGAGCGCGATGCCGAGAAGCAGGGAGGACAGGGAGAGCCAGAACGTCGAGTGGTCTATGTCCGCACAGCCCGTTCCCGTGCTGCCGTCGTCCGTTTCATCGTCCGAGGGAAGCGTGGATTCTACGGGATCTATCGTGTTGTAGATCGCATAAACGAAAGCCTCTTCTTTCCAGCCGCCGCCGTTTTCGTCCAGATTGCTCGCCCAGACCACGCCGGGTTTATAGCTGATCTTATCGTCGTCGTCCTTCTGGTCTTTGTTGTATTCGATCTCGTCTTCGGTCAGCGGTCTGGTGTAATACACTTTGTCGCTTTCGTCGATAAGCACGTTTTTAACCGCGTCGTCCAGAACGGTCGTTTCGTCGAACGAAGTGCCGAACGACACGTCATCGAAGAATACGAAACCCTGCGAAGTCTGACCTTCGTCGTTTTCGTTCGCCACCCTTTCGCCGTTCCAGAGTTCCAGTCTGTAGGAAATATCCTCTTTGCCGGACGCGAGATAGAAGTTGACCGTCGCCCAGCCGTCTTTCGCCATCATGTCTTCGGTAACTTTCACGGCGAGGAGATTGCTGTATTCTTTGCCGTCGTTGCCCGTGTACGCGTGTTTCAGAACGCTCAGTTCGTCGCCGCGCTTGGTGCTCGCGAGATAGATATACGCCGCCGCGCCGCCGGTAACTCTCACGCGCACGCTGACCGTCGCATAAGAGCTCGCCGCAAGCGTCTGCGCCTCGGAAGCGAAGCCGTATGCGCCCGCGGTCTTGTTGTAGATCATGAGCGGCTGCGCGCTTTCGCCTTCCTTGTCGTCGTAATCGAGGGCCTCTTTCAGTCCTTCGATATTATAGTTGTCCAAATATTTCGTATTGATCAGTCCCGCCGTCGGGTTGGAACTCGCGGAGGAGTAGGTCGTGAGGTAATGTTCCATGCCCGCGTAGTCGGAAACTTTCGCAGGCGCGCTTTCGATACGGCCCTTGTCGCTGTACGCCGCCGTAAAGGAGTAGGCGTCTTCCTCGTCCTCGTCGGTATAGTCGCTCTTCCAGCCGGCATAGGCCGAAAGGGCAAAGGTGTTGCCGCTGCCCGAAGCGTTCGAAATCAGCGAATAAACGTTGTAGTAATTGATGTTGGTGTCGCCTTCGGCGTCCTCGGTGTAGCTTTCCTCGTCGAGCGATCCCGACTGCCAAAGGAGGTCGCTTACGGTGTAGGAACCGGTGGTGTACATGGAGGGATCGGTCGTGGTGGCTACGTTGACCGGTCCGAAGATGAATTCGAGGTAAAATTCTCTCTCGGGATATTTATTCGGTTCGTCTTCGGGATTTTTGAAGTTGTTCTTGACGATGATCGTATACGTATCGTCCTCTTCGATAATCACGTTGTCGAGCGCTTTCTGGTGATTTACGTCCTCGCCGTTCACGTCGTGCACGTACACGGTGAGGCCGCTCCTCTGCAGTTTGGAAAGCGACATCGAAAGTTTGAAAGAGATCATCGTGTAGCTGTCAGGCTTTACGATGAAGTTCCCGCCCTTAGCGGTTATTTTGACCGAGGTGCTCGTTTTCGACTGTTCCACTTTGAAGCCGTCCGCAGTCTGCGAGGAAGAGAACGTCGCGCCCGCGGGTATGTTGCTCGCGCCTTCGCCCACGTTGGTGTCCGTCTGTTTCGCCTCGGTCTTGAAATCGGTCAGGGCGGAATAGAAGTAGTCGGTGTTCATGTCGTACAGCGCGACTTTTGTATCTGCGTCCACCGTGGCCTCCGTTTTTTCGGAGGAGGATTCGTCCTTGACGGTCGGCGTATCCGCATTGTCGAAATTTATGCCGTCGGGCAGAGTTTCTATCTCTTCGTAAACCACGTCGTCAAAATACGCGGTGCCTTCCACAAAGTCGTCGGAATTGGTGGTCTTGCCGTTGCCGTAGCCCAGGCCGAGCACCACTTTCACCGTGCTGTCGAGAAAGTCGTTCGCCCTCACGTAGAACGTGTACTGTTCCCACTTTCCTTCGGTATCGATATCGGAAATGCTGTATTCGTCCTGCGTGATGGAGGATATCGTGTTGGAAAGGCGGATATTCGCGCCGTAATTGCCTTCGCCTACGTTGTTTGCGGGTTTCATGTCGCCCGTCTTCACCCACACGGTGATCTTGCCGTAAGTGTCGGGCGTAAGGGTGAGCGAAGTGGAGGAAGTTACCTTCTGCGCCGTGCCCTTGCCGAGGGTGGAAACGTAGTTGTTGAGCATCATCACGTTGGTGCCTTCCGCGCCTTCGTGCGTGCCGGGATTTTCAAACTCTTCCTTGATGATCTCGTTCACCTTGGCGTCGATCCATTCTTCCACGGCCTCGCTGTCGGCGCTTTCGCCGAGTTCTTCCTTGGCCTTCTCTTCGGTCGCTTCGGCGTCGATACGGGCTTTATATTCGTTTTTAGCCCAGTCGAGGAATGTGCTGTTGGCGATAAGCTCGTCCATCGCGGCGCCGAAGGCTTTCTCTTCGGTGTTCACGATGCCCGAATCCACTTTCGAGGATGCCGCGGAGTTGTCCACCGCGCGCGTCCAGCCGGAAATGGAGGTATAGGGGAAGTCTTCGGGATCTGCGGAAGAGGTGCCGAATTCGAAATTCCCGTTGGTAATTTCCTGTTCGTCCGTTTCCGTTTTGGAATAGTTCGTTTCGTCATCGTCGTCGTCATCGCTTTTTGCGCATGCGGCGGCGAAGGCAAGTGAAACGGACAATAGCAAAACCAAAAGGAATATGAGGAAAGATTTGAGTTTGTTTGATTTCGTACCGGTCATACATTCACCTTTTTTAAAGTTAGATTTTTAAACGTTACGAATAGTATATAATATTTTAAATAAAAAAGCAAATCAATCACTGCGTTTTTTTTGCTTTTTCCAAATTTATGCCAAATAAAAACGCAAATAAAGCGCATACTCCAAGGTATGGAAAAGACGCTTTCATTCAAAAAACGCCCCGCGGGAGAGATCGCGGGGGAGATCGTGCCCCTGATCTGCGCGGGGATCGTTACGGGGCTGGTGAACGGACTGTTCGGCGGAGGCGGCGGCATGCTCGTCGTGCCGATGCTGACCTTTCTTTCGAAAATGCCCGTTAAAAACGCACACGCTACCGCTATTTTGATCATTCTGCCCGTGTCGGCGCTGAGCGGAATCCTGTATGCTGCTTTCGGCAACTTTTCGCTTTCTTCGGGTTTGCCCGTGAGCGCGGGCGTGCTCGCGGGAGGAATAGCGGGGGCCTTTCTTCTGAAAAAGCTCTCCGCCAAGTGGGTGAGCGCGGTTTTCGCGCTGGTCATGCTGGCGGCGGGGCTGAAAATGCTGTTCTTTTAGGAGGTTTTTATGGAATACGTATATTTCGCGCTGGCAGGGCTTGCCGGCGGACTGCTCGGCGGCATGGGCATGGGCGGCGGCACGGTGCTCATACCCCTGCTGAGCATCTTCATGAACGTCGATCAGCACGCGGCGCAGGCGCTCAATCTCATATCCTTTCTGCCCATGGCGGTGGTGGCGCTCGTCATTCATTTCAAAAACGGGCTGGTGGAATACAAAAAGTCGCTTTTCGTCATCGTTCCCGCCCTTCTTTTCGCCGTTTTGGGGTGTTTCGCCGCAAAAAATACCGAAGGCGAGCTGCTGGGGAAACTCTTCGGCGGCTTTCTCGCCGCGCTGTCGGTGTTTCAGTTCTGTTCGGTGTTCCGGAAGGAAGAATAATTTGTGCAGAATGTCTAATGGATTTTTCCCGTTTTAAGTCGGATTATGTCGCCGCGGCTCGTTTTTTTTGCCGTAAAAATGTAAAAATTTTACAAAAAGTTTGAAATATTTCAAAACGGAAAAAAGTTCGGGAAAAAAGCATAAAAATCTGCACAAAAATGCGAAAACGGTATGTACAAGCGCCGAAGTTTGTGATATAATGATTACGAAAATTGTTGATTAAATTCACACTTGCGCTCTTTTCGGCGAGGGTAGATTTTTTCGATAGGAAAATGCAACATTATAACGGGAGTGAAGGACATTGGAAAGAATAGCGATCATCGATCTCGGATCGAACACGGCAAGATTACTTATCGTAGAGGTCACGGAAAGCGGACACTTTTACGTGATCGATCAGTTGAAGGAAGCCCCTCGTCTGGGCGAAGGCATGGAAAGGGACGGGTTTTTGAAACCCGCGCGCATTCAGGAAACCATTAAGACGCTGAAAATGTTCAGAAAGCTGTGCGACGCCTACGGCATCGAACGGACGATCGCCGTCGCGACCGCCGCGGTGCGCCAGGCGAAGAACCAGCGCAGTTTTCTCGACGAAGTCGCCTCCGTCTGCGGCATAAAGTTCAAGGTGCTGAGCGCGGAGGAAGAGGCGATGTACGTCTATAAGGGCGTGATCAACACCATGGATATCCCCAAGGGACTGATTCTTGAAATCGGCGGCGGCAGCACGAAGATCGTGTATTACAACAGGCGAAATCTTCTCGCGCACGAAACGCTGCCTTTCGGAGCCATCACGCTGACCGAGCTTTTCGCCATGGATAACCTGCCCCCCGCGGAGCAGGCGGAAAAGATAGAGGAATTTTTCACCGAACAGCTGAAGCGCGTGCCCTGGCTCAAAACGGTAGACCCCGAAGTGCAGCTAATCGGCGTCGGCGGATCGTTCCGCAACCTTTGCCGCATGGCGAAGATCATGCGCAAGTATCCTCTGCGCAATATCCACAACTACGTGCTGAAAGACGTCGAGTTCAACCATACGTACGATATGCTCAAAAACCTCGAACTCGACAGAAAGAAGAAGATAAAGGGCCTTTCGAGCGGCCGCGCGGACATTCTGCCTAGCGCCCTCGCCGCGGTATCGGCTTTCAAGAAATACATGAATCTGGGCGATATCGTCGTCAGCGGCAGCGGTCTCAGAACGGGGCTTTTGTTCAACTATGCCGTGCCCACCACGGTGGACAAGCCCGTTTCGGACGTGCTGAGCTATTCCCTCGCGGGGCTGGTGGAATACTACGGATGCAGCAAACAGCACACCGACCAGGTGGTCGACCTTTCGATCCAGCTTTTCAAACAGCTGCGCGTGCTGCATAAGTTCCCGCGCCAGCACCTTAAAATCCTGAAGGTCGCGGCTTCTTTGCACGCGGCGGGCTCTCGGGTGCAGTTCTATAACTTTGAAAAGCACAGCGGCTACATCATCATGAACGCCAACATTTACGGTCTGAGCCACCGCGACACCGTGCTGGCGGCTTTCGTTGCGGCGAGCACCTCCATGGAGGACATCAACGCGGCGGAATGGGTGAAATACAGGGATCTCGTCGGCGACGAGGACGTGGAGGCCGTCAAAAAAATGGGCATCATGCTGAGGATCGCGGAAGCGCTCGACCGCAGCATGACCTCGGTGGTCAAGGGCATCAACTGCGACATCTTGGGCGATTCCGTCATCATGAAGACCGAACTCGACGGCGACGCCGCGCTGGAAATCAACGCGGCCCTGCAGGTCGGACCGGATTTCAGAAAGGTGTTCAAAAAGAATTTGGAAATTTTATGATCGGCGCGCCGCGTGCGGCGGCCGGGTACGCCGTGGAAACACGGCGTTTTTCTTAGAAATATGAGAGAATTTATTTTGGCGAGCGCGTCGCCGCGGCGCAAAACCCTGCTCGAAGAGCTGGGCGCGTCGTTCACGGTGGCGCCCGCGGATATAGACGAAAGGGCGATCGCCGCGCCCACGCCCGACGAAACGGTGAAAAAACTCGCGCTGGCAAAGGCCGGGCGGGTGTTCGGCGCGGTAAACGGACATATGTGCGGTCGTGCAGACGAACCGCGCGCCGTGCTCGGCGCGGACTCCGTGGTGGTGCTGGACGGGGAAATCCTCGGCAAGCCGAAGGACGGGGCGGACGCCGTCCGCATGCTCCGCGCTCTGAGCGGCAGGCGGCACGAGGTCAAGACGGGCATTGCCTTTCTCACGGGCGGCAAAACGTACAGCGAATGCGTTACGACCGAGGTCTTTTTGGACGAACTGAGCGAAAGCTTTATCGCGGCGTACGTCGCCACGGGTTCTCCGCTCGACAAGGCGGGCGCCTACGGCATACAGGACGGGGTGCCCGTGAGAGAGATAAAGGGCAGTTATTCCAACGTGGTCGGCCTTCCCGCCGAGCGCGTGGCGGAGATATTAAGAGCGGAAAGATTTTTGTAAGGAGCAGGACATGGCAGGAATGAAAGCCGCGATCGATCTCGGCACTTCGAGCACGAAAATATATACGCAGGGCGGCGGCATCGTGCTGGACGAGCCGTCCGTCGTCGCGCTCGGTCAAGGCAGCGAAAAAAGCAAGATAAAAGCCGTCGGCATGGAGGCGAAAAAGCTTATCGGCAAGACGGCGGAAAACACAAAAACCGTGTTTCCCGTGTTCGAGGGCGAGATCGTGAACGAAAAACTCGCCGCGCTCATGCTGGACGGTTTTTTGAAAAAGATAAGTTTCAAACAGGGATTTTCCTCGTCGGTAGTCGTTTCGGTGCCGTGCGGGGCCGATCTCGCGCTCATCAAAAAGCTGAATAAAACGCTTGCGGCGGCAGGCGTGAACGACGCGTATTACGTGGAAACGCCGTTGGCGGCGGCCATCGGCAACAACGTGCCGCTGAGCGAATATTCGCCGTGTTTCGTCATCGATATGGGCGGCGGCGTAACGGATATCGCCGCGCTCTCGCTCGACGGCATTATCGCGGGCGTTTCGGTGGGGCTGGGCGGCAAGAATACGGACGTCGCCCTGATAGATTACATCGCGGACAACTACAATTTGCAGATCGGCCTGCTCACCGCGGAGCGCGTCAAGGTGCAGATCGGCTCTCTCTTTGAAAACGACACCCTGAGCACGGTTGTCAACGGGCGGGACCTTTCCACGGGGCGGCCGCGGTCGGTCGTGCTCCGCGCGGAAAACGTGCTCGTACCCGTAAAAAAGTATTACGATAAAATCTTCGAGATCGCGGGAACGGTTCTTTCAAAGCTTCCTCCCGAGGTTTCCGCGGAAATCCGCCACAAGGGAATATACGTTTCAGGCGGCGCGGCCTGCATCGCGGGGCTGGAAAGCTATTATAAAAACAAGTTCAACATGAACGTGAACATTGCGGAGAACGCCTCCATGTGCACGGTGGCGGGGCTGGGCGGCTTGCTCGGCAATATCGACCTCGTGAAAAAGCTCGCCATCAACACCGACTGAACATATGGAAAAAATACTCGTCATAGGCTGCTGCGGAGCCGGCAAGACCACTTTTTCCAAAGCGCTTGCGGCAAAGCTCGGTCTGCCGCTCGTACACCTCGACGCGCTTTTCTGGCGGGATAACTGGCAGAGCGCGTCCAAAGAGGAGTTCGACGCGCTGCTGCATGCCGAACTCGCCAAGCCGCGCTGGATTATAGACGGCAACTACAACCGCACCCTGCTCTGGCGCATGCGGCATGCCGATACCGTGATTTTTCTCGACTATCCGCGGCTGAGCAGTCTTTGCGGCGTGATCGGGCGTTATTTCAAAAACAGGGGGCGTGCGCGGGCGGACGTCGGCGGGGACTGCCGCGAAAAGCTCGATCTGCCCTTTCTCAAATTCGTATGGAACTTCAATAAAAAATACCGAAAATATTACCGCGACCTTCTCGGCGGGGCGGCGGGAGCGGATACGCTCATTCTGAAAAACAGGCGGCAGGCGCGCCGTTTTCTGGCGGGCGAGGCCTTTGAAACGGCGAACGGCCGCGGGAAGATGTGCATATTCGACAAAAAGACGTAAAAAAACGGCAATGTCGGCAGTTTTTTCCGTCTTTTTTTGTTGTAAAATAGACCTCGCGCGGGCAAACGTTCCGCGCGGAGGCGGTGTGAAAGTGGCGAGAAAAATCGTGATAACTTCGGGGAAAGGCGGCGTGGGCAAAACCACGGTAACGGCGAACCTCGGCATGTATCTGAGCGCGCTGGGCGCGCGCGTGGCGCTTATCGACATAGATTTCGGACTGAACAATCTCGACGTGGTGATGGGCATAGAAAACCGCGTCGTTTACGACATTTCGGACGTGCTCGAGGGGCGCTGCCGCGTAAAGCAGGCGCTCGTGCAGGACAACGGGCATAAAAATTTATACGTTCTGCCCTCGGACAATATGAAAACGTCCTCTTCCATGACGGGGCAGAGCCTGAAGATCGTGGTGGAGAACCTTTCTCCGCTGTTCGACTATCTGTTGCTCGACTGCCCTGCGGGCGTGGACGCGGGCTTTCACCGCGCGGTGTCGTGCGCGGACGAGGCTCTGCTCGTAACGACTTCATGCTTTTCCAGCCTGCGGGACGCGGACAAGGTGGTTTCCATTCTGAAAAGCTATCAGCTGGAATCGGTGTCCCTGGTGGTCAACCGCGTGCGGGGCGACCTCGTGGTGGGGGAAAAGACGCTTTCTCCCAAGGATATAGAATCGCTTTTGAAAATCCCGCTCGTGGGCGTGCTGCCCGACGAGGACGACGTCATTCTGCGCGGCGCGGGATTTCCGCCGACGTCGCGTATCGGTAAGGCTTTCCGCATGCTTGCGGGCAACGTGGACAAGCGCACGTTCCGCATTTACGACGCCACTGCGCGCTACACGGGATTTTTCGGACAGATCAAGCGGAATTTAAGGAGGAGCGTATGAAATCGAGCGGGCTGAACGGGGAGCTGATGCGGCTGAAAACGGTTATCGAAACGGACAGGCTGAACGTGGCGGATAATTTCGACGAACTGATCACCGCCGACCTGACGTCGCTTTTGAGCGATTATTTCGACCTGAAAACGCCGCCGCAGATGACCATCGTCAAGGAAAACGGTTATTACGTGGTACATATCGAGGCCATTGCTTTCCGCATCAAGACTTTCGGCGTGGTGCCGAAATAAGGCGGCGGTCAGCGTTCCCGCGGCTCCTCCGCCGCGAGAAGCTCTTCGACGGACACGTCGAAAATGCGCGCGAGGCCGGGCAGGTACATGCTGCGAGGCCGGCTCTTGCCCCGCTCCCAAAGCGATATCGTGTCCTGGCTGACATACAGCAGTTTTCCGAGTTCTTGTTGCGTAAGGCGGCATTGCCTGCGCAATTTTTTTAAATAAGACATGATTTTTCTCCTTTTTCGATTATCATACGATAAAAAAGCAATGATTTATACGCAGTAAAGCGTAACGGCGTATAATAAATTAAAAATGTATATAAATCCTCCTTTTGCAAAAACTGTTAAAAGAATAAAAAAGGAGTGTTTTTATATGAAAGCAACGGGAATTGTCAGACGTATCGACGAACTCGGCAGGGTGGTCATACCTAAAGAGATCAGAAAGACCCTGCGGATTGCGGAAGGTACGCCTCTCGAAATATATACGGAAAAGGACGCGCTCGTTTTGAGGAAATATTCGCCCATCACGAGCCTCGAGGACGACGCGAAGGACTTTATCGGCACGCTCGGCGAGATCACCGAAAGAAAGTGCCTTCTGACCGATAACGAAAAAATCGTGTGCGTTTCCTCGCCCGATCTGAAAAACTGTCAGGGAGCCGCGATCACGGAGGAATTTTCCGCCCTGATCAGGGAAAAAAAGAGCGCGCTCATCAACGGCGATACGGGCAGCGCCGTCGCCGTCGCGCGCGGCATGGATAAATATGTGAGCGAAGTGGCGGTGCCCGTCCTTTCGGAGGGCGAAGTCATCGGCGCGGTGGTCATGCTGGAAGAGAACGCCGAAAAGCCGTTCGACGGCGCGGACGTCAAACTCGCCCTGCTCGGAGCGTGTTTCCTTGCGCGGAAATTCAACTGAAAAGCGGCTGGTATCCAACGCCGCGGTCATAGCGGTAGGCGCGTTCGCGGCCAAGGTGATCGGCGCGTTTTACCGTATCCCGCTCACAAACCTCTTGGGCAGCGCGGGGCTGGGGCTGTATCAGATGGTCTTTCCCGTGTACTGCATACTGCTCGACTTCGCGGGGGCGGGCCTGCCGTGCGGGCTGAGCAAACTCGTTTCGGAAAACAACGCGGAGGGCAGGGGAGCGGCAAACGCCTCCCTCCTGCGTTCGTCGCTCCTCATGATGCTGGCGGCGGGGACGCTCGCCTCGCTCGCCATGTTCGCGCTCGCGCGGCCCGTTTCCGCCCTGCAGGGCAATGCGGAAGCGTATAAATCCTATATGACGCTCGCGCCCGCCGTTCTGCTGGTCGCCCTGCTTTCGTGTTTCCGCGGCTATTTCCAGGGGTATGAGAAGATGTCCCCGACCGCCCTTTCCCAGCTTACGGAACAGATCGTCAAGCTGGGCGCGGGACTGCTGTTTGTAAAATTTCTCATGCCCGACGCAGCGAACGCCGCCGCGGGCGCGGCGCTCGCCGTAACTTTCAGCGAGGCGGCGGCGCTCTTCCAGCTTGTCGTTACCTATCGGATATACAGAAAAAAGGGCACTTTTCTGCCGCTCGCACCGCTTGCCTGCGCCGCGGAAAGCGGTGCGGCCGCGGCGGAACGATCTTCGCCTGCAAAACCGCGTTTTTGGGGGGACGTCAAGGGGATTTTGAAGATCTGCCTGCCCGTTACGCTGGTGGGCATAGCCCTGCCCGTGTCGCAGATGATCGACAGTTTTCTCATCATCAACCTGCTGGGAAAATACGCGGAGAACGCCACCTCGCTCTACGGTCTGTTTTCGGGCGGCGTGCAGTCGGTGCTCTCTTTGCCCGTTTCCGTATGCTACGGCATAGCGGTGGCGGCGGTGCCCCTCATTTCGGGCGTTTCAAAAAAGGATAAAGGCGGCGGCGCGAAATACGCATATTTCGCCGTCGCGCTCACGGGAGCGTTTTCGCTCGTCATGGCGGCGGGGTGCTTTCTTCTGCCCGATTTCATCGTGCGCGTGCTCTTTTTCTCGCTTTCGGCGGGGGAAAAGGCGGTGGTCGTCAAACTGCTGAAACTCACCGCGCCCTGCATCGTGTTCATGTCCGTCCTGCAGACGGTGAATTCCGTGCTTATCGGCAAAAGCCGTCCGTACGCGCCGCTCTTCGGGCTGGGCGCGGGCGTGCTCGTCAAGACCGTTTTGGAAATTTTCCTGCTGCCCGTACCCGATCTGAATATTTTTGCCGCGGCGATTTCGCTCTGCGCCTGTTATTTGGTTGCGGTATTTATAAATTTGCTGTATATTATAAGGGTATATAAAAACAAAGGCGGCACTTTGCTCACGGAGGAAAAACCTCATGAAGACAAGAGAAAACTTACCCGAAAATATAAAGCGGATTGTAGTTAAAGAACATTTTACCTTCGACGATCTCGTGGATATCATACGGTTTCTGCGTTCGCCCGACGGCTGTCCGTGGGACCGCGAACAGACGCACGACAGCATAGAGATCTGCCTTATCGAAGAGGCCTACGAACTTATCGACGCGGTAAAAAAGCGCAGCGCGGAAAAGATGACGGAGGAGGCGGGCGACGTCATGCTCCAGTCGGTGTTCCACGCCGTCATGGGGGAAGAAGAGGGAACGTTCACCATGCAGGAGGTCATAGACGCCGAATGCGTGAAAATGATCACCCGCCACACGCATATCTTCGGCGCGGAAAGCGTAAAGGATTCCGCGGGAGCGCTGAAAGCGTGGGAAAAGAACAAATATAAGGAAAAACATCTCGAAAGTGCGGGAGAGAGGGTGAAGGACGTGCCCGAAACTCTGCCCGCGCTTTTGCGCGCCGAAAAGGTGCAGAAACGCGCGGCTAAGTTCAACTTCGATTTTGCAAATGTTTCGCAGGCCGTCGGCAAACTGGAGGAGGAAATAGGCGAATTTCAGGCCGCGCTCGCCGAAAAGGACGAAAAACGCGCCGCCGAAGAGGGGGGCGACTTGCTCTTTGCGGCGGTCAACGTCCTGCGCCTCGCGGGCGTGGAAAGCGAACGCGCGCTCGCCGCGGCGACGGAAAAGTTCATAGAACGCTTTCTCCGCACGGAAGAGCTCGCGAAAGCGGACGGCAGGGAAATGGCAACCCTTTCCGCCGAGGAAACGGATATATATTACAATGAAGCAAAAAAGCGTTAAAATAGGCACGGCGACGGCGGAAAACAACGTGTTTATGGCGCCGCTCGCGGGTTACACCGATTTCGCCTTCCGCAGCCTGTGCCTGTCGTACGGCGCCGGGCTTGCTTTTACCGAAATGGTGAGCGCGAACGGGCTTTTGTACGGCAGCAGGGCGACAAAGGAACTGCTCTTTACCGCGGACGGCGAAAAGGTGAAGGCGGTGCAGCTCTTCGGCTCCGATCCCCTCGTCATGAAGGAGGCCGTTCTGAGCGAGGCGCTCGCGCCGTTCGACGTGATAGACGTCAACATGGGCTGCCCCGTGCCAAAGATATACGGCAACGGCGCGGGCAGCGCGCTTTTGGAAGACATGCCCCGCGCGGAAAAGATCATATCCGCCATGGCGTCCACGGGGCGCAACATAACCGTAAAGATCCGCATAGGCGCGGTGAAGGGCAAGCCTGTCGCCGTGGAATTTGCCAAAATGGCGGCGGGCGCCGGGGCGAAACTCATCACGGTGCACGGCCGTTACCGCCCGGACTATTACGGCGGCGCGGTCGATTTTGCCGAGATAGCCGCGGTGAAAAACGCGGTGGATATCCCCGTTATCGCCAACGGCGGCGTGTTTTCGGCGGCGGACGCGGACGAACTGACGGACAAGACGGGCGCGGACGGCGTGATGGTCGCGCGCGGCGCGCTGGGCAGGCCATATATCTTTGCCGAAATCCTCGGCCGCGATTACGTTTACGATATGGCGGAAACGGTGCGGCGGCAGATCGCGCTTTTGAAAACGCGGTTCGACGACAGGTATATCGCCGTAAACTTCCGCAAGGTCATGCCGCATTACTTAAAGGGCGTAAAGTGCGCGAAAGAGGTGAAACTCGCCTTCGTGCGCGTGCAGTCCACCGCCGAGATAGAAGCGCTTTTAAACGAAATACATTAACAATTCGGGCGCGCTTACAATATACTGTAATTAGCGAAAAGAAGAGGTAGTATATTGAAAGCGTGTTTTGTTACGAGCGGCAGCCTGAACGCGTTCTGGCAGGATAAACTGGAAAAGACGGAAAAATGCGACCTTCTGGCTTTCGGGTTCAACGGGCTGGGGCTGGTGAGCTACAAGCGCGAACTCGAGGGAAAGACCGAGTTTTTCCACGACGCGGCCGGGCTGAGCAA
>UQZE01000025.1 GCA_900545325.1 uncultured Eubacteriales bacterium | reverse complement strand
TTTCTCTTTTACAGACTTTTCTTCGTCTTTACTATGCGGTTGTCAATCTGCAAGACCCGACGTCGGCCGGGGGCTACCGTTTTTCGATAGCTTAACCATATTACCAAAAAACTATTATTTAGTCAAGTATTTTAGCAAAAAATTTTAAAAAAAATTCCTTTTTTTCCTCAATACGTCAAAGAGCGCGTTTTTTTGCGGATTTACAGGCGTTTCCGGCATTTTTAAAGGGTGCGGGGCTCCGCCCCGCACCCCGTTCAGGCGCCTTTGACGAGTTTTTCCATGGCCGCGCTCATCTTTTCGAAAGCTTTTTCGGCCGAAGCGAAATCCTTGAGTTTTATGGAATAGTAAATTTTCAGTTTCGGTTCGGTGCCGCTCGGACGCACGCACACGAAACTGCCGTTTTCCATCTCGAAATAAACGCTGTTGCTCTTCGCTATGTCGAGCGGTTCCTCCCCGTCTTCCGAAATGCGCACGGGCACGGAGTAATCGCGCATAGCGATAACGTTGTAAATATCCAGCTTTTCGGGCGGCGCTTTTTTGAACCCGTCCACGATGGCGTTCATCTCGGCCATAGCGTTCAGACCGCCGAAACTGTAACTTACGTTTTTATCCAGGCAGTAGCCGTATCTGTCGTAAAGATCGTTCAGCCGCTGCCAAACGCCCGTCTTTTTATAGGTGTAGTAACATACCATTTCGGCGAACAACATGCTCGCCACGACGGCGTCCTTGTCGCGGCAATGTGTGCCGCGCAGATAGCCGCAACTTTCCTCGAAACCGAAGAGAAATTGCTTTATCCCCGTATCGTCGAATTGTTTTATTTTTTCGCCGATAAATTTAAATCCGACCGGCACCTCGACGAGTTCCACGCCGTAGTCCTCCGCGATGGCTTTCGCCATGCTCGTGGTAACGAAACTTTTCACCGCGAAACCGTTTTTGGGCAGCGCGTTCTTTTCCTTCAGCCGCAGCAGGATATAATCGAGCAGCAGCACGCCCGCCTGATTTCCGCTCAGAGCGACGAATTCGCCTTTATCGCCCCGCACGGCCACGCCCAACCTGTCGCAGTCGGGATCGGTGCCGAACACTACGTCGGCCTTGATTTTATCCGCAAGCCTGATGCCGAGCGCCAGCGTTTCCTTGAATTCGGGATTCGGCACCTCGACCGTGGAAAATTCGGGATCGGGCGCGGTCTGTTCTTCCACGAGGGCGGCCTTGATCCCGAGCTTTTTCAAAATCGTCGTTACGGGCACATAGCCGCTCCCGTGAACGGGCGTATACACGAGCTTAATGTTTTTGCCGACTTTTTTCACCGCGTCGTCGGAAAGGGTGAGTTTCCGTATCGCCTTATAATATTGTTTATCGAGTTTTTTGCCCACGACTTTCAGCATGCCCTTGACGGGCGCGCCGAATTTCACTTTGGAAGAAAGACAGCTGCCGATCTCCGCGATACAGGACACGACTTTTTCCGTATCCTCGGGCGACATCTGCGCGCCGTCCTCTCCGTAGACCTTATAGCCGTTGTATTCCTTGGGGTTATGGCTCGCCGTGATCATGACGCCCGCGGAGGTTCCCAGCCGTCTTACGGCATAGGAAAGCATGGGCACGGGGCGCACGCCGTCGAACAGATAAGTCTTGATGCCGTTCGTGGCGAGCACGTCCGCCGCGCTTTCCGCAAACAGACGGGAGTTTTTGCGCGTATCGTAGGACACCGCCACCCCTTTTTTCATTGCCGCGATACCCTTCGCCTTGATGTAATCGGCAAGTCCCTGCGTGGCGCGGCGCACGGTGTGCACGTTCATCATATTGACGCCCGCGCCCATGATGCCGCGCATGCCCGCGGTGCCGAATTCCAGCTCCTTGCCGAAACGGTATTCTATTTCCTTTTCATCTTCCCCGATCGCGGCGAGCTCCGCTTTTTCTTCCTTGCTCAGCCGGCCGCTTTCGAGCCACTCGTTGTAGATTTCTCCAAACATCTTTACCGATACCCTGTTTTTAAAATTAGTTTCGGACGTCCATGGGAACGTATTCCCTTCTTCCGCTCAGGCTGATATACGCGGGACGTATGATTTTGCTCGCGTTGGCGAGTTCTTCCAGACGGTGCGCGCTCCACCCCGCGACGCGCGCGACGGCGAAGATCGGCGTGTACAGTTCCATCGGGATACCCAGCATGCTGTAAGCGAACCCGCTGAAAAAGTCCACGTTGGCGCTCACGCCCTTGTATATCTTGCGCTTTTCCATGATGAGCTCCTTGGAAATGCGTTCGACGTCCGTATAAAGTTTGTATTCCTTGCGCTTGCCCTTGGCTTCGGCAAGCTTTTCCACGTAACCTTTGAACACGTCCGCACGCGGGTCGGAAATGGAATAGACCGCATGCCCCATGCCGTAGATAAGACCGGAATGGTCGAAAGCCTCGCCGTCGAGCATCTTTTTGAGGTAATCCCTCAAAGCGCCCTCGTCGCTCCACTTCTTCACGTTGTGTTTTATATCGTCGAACATCTGCATGACCTTGATGTTCGCGCCGCCGTGCCGCGGGCCTTTGAGCGAACAGAGCGCCGCCGTAATGGCCGAATAGGTATCCGTTCCCGTGCTGGATACGACGCGCGTCGTAAAGGACGAGTTGTTGCCGCCGCCGTGTTCGGCGTGCAGAATGAGAGCTACGTCGAGCACTTTTGCCTCGAGTTCGGTAAATTCGCCGCTTTGTCTCATCATGCGCAGGATATTTTCCGCGATAGAAAGCTCGCTTTCGGGCTTATGTATGATGAGCGAAGCGTTCCTGTCGTAATGCATGTGCGCCTGGTAGGCGTAGACGGAAAACATCGGAAACACCGAGATCAGCCGCAGACACTGCGCGAGCACGTTTTCCTGCGATATGTCCATGCCGTGGTGGTCGTAGGAATAGAGCGTGAGCACGCTCCGCGCGAGAGAATTCATGATGTCTTTGCTCGGCGCTTTCAAAATGACGTCGCGCACGAAGTTTTTCGGCAGTTTTCTCAGTTCGGCAAGCAGCGCTTTGAATTCTTCGAACCGCTCTTTGGTCGGCAGTTCGTCGAATAGAAGGAGATACGCCGCTTCCTCGAAACGGAACCTGTCGAGACCGGAGGAATAGACGATATCCTTGACGTTTACGCCCCTGTAATACAATTCGCCTTCGCAGGGCACTTTCACGCCGTCGACGACCTTTTTCGCCACTACGTCGGAAATAGCGGTCAGACCTGCGACGACTCCCTCGCCGTTCAGATCCCTAAGCCCCCTTTTGACCTGATATTTCGCATACAGTTCGTTATCGATCATTTTCTGGCTCTTTACTTTTTCAGCCAGTTCGTTGAATACTTTTTCGTTCTCAAAGCCTTTCATCGGGTCACCTCCTTTATTTCAGTTATTTTAACATAAATTGACCGCGATGTCAATTCCATTCCGTAAATTATACATGCGTACAAGCCGTTTATACAATTTATGCCGGAAAAGAGCGCGGCAGAACAAAAAAAGGGACGGCCGTCGGCCGTCCCTTCTCCGCGCCGTTTACGCGGCGAAACCGGTATATTCGTTATTTTTGATCTGTTCAAAGACCTCTTCAAAGTCGAAGCCCTCTTCCACGTAGTGTTTCGCGGCGATATTTGCGGTAACTTTGCCCAGCGAGCCGAGCCCTATTTCCAGCCCCGCGGCAACGTCCGTGATGTTCATGTTTTCGTCGAGGAAAATATCCGCCGTCAGATCGCCCAGCATATCCGAACCCGCAAGAACCGAAGTCGCGATGACGAGACTGTGTTTCAGCCGACTTTCGGAAACGTAGTTCTTTACTATCTTTTCATACTGCATTTCGTTTCCGCCCCCGTCCGGTATCATGCCGGTGATGAGAGAACCCAGCCCGAACGCCTCGCCGAGGAAATTTTTCATCGTTTCCCCCTTGCAGTCGGCTGCGGCTAATTTCATGTGCCTGTACTGCGTTTCTTCAAACTGATACCCCTTGAAACTGTTGCCGCTCTTTTCCATATCCATTCTGTCGATATAAAGCATATCGTCGTGATAGGTAATATACGTCTTGCCGTATTTTATAAGCGTATGAATGAGCGAAGCTGTGGAACTTTCGTAACTGTCGCTCCCTTTTTTCGCAACGTTGGTATTGTCGAACACCACGCAGGCGTCCACGCTGCCGTCCTCGTTGATCCGCACGTACGCTTCGAGCCCGATCTTGATCGTACCTTTAATCGAAACGAGTATCTTCGCGTCGATATCGACGTCCACCGTGCCTTTCATCACGAAAGTTCTGCTTTCCTTCGTAGCCGTAACGAGGAAACCTTCGAGCAGGTATTCGATGTTGGAAACGTCGATATATTCGGCCGCGTCCTCGGGAACGGCGATTTCCTTGACGTCGTCGTTCAGTACGGCGGAAAGCGTCATGTCCGCCATGACGAGGCCGAGCCCCACGGTCAGATCTTCGTTCAGAGTAATATCTGCCGTGATCTCGCCCGCACCCAGCGCGCTGCCGTCTATCGCAACGCTCACCTTATTCTCTTCTATCGTCAGCCGCGACAACATGGAAACGAGCTTTCCGTAATCTTTGGTTTCAAACAGATCGGAAATCGCGTCGCTCTTGACAAAGCCGTCGAGAATGAATCCCAGATTGTCTTTCAGGAGTTTGACTATACCGTCGAGCGAATTCTTGCCCATCATCAGTTTCATGGCGTCGTTATAAGAAACGTAAAGTTCGTTGTCCTTATAAACCACGTCGATATTATGCACGTAGCCGTCGTCTACCGTCACGCGCCCCGCAATGGATATCTTGCCGTTTTCAAAGTCCTGCGCGATGCCGTCGGTGCCGCTGTCGATCACGCGCACGTCGGTGAAAGTAACTTTTTTCGCGCCGTCTATCGTGCCGCTGAACCCGAAAGTCATGCCCGAAATCTTTTCAAACAGATTTTCGACGAGCGGAACGGCGTTGCCGAGTTCCGACCAGGCGATCTCGGGCACGTTTACGCGGCCGCCCGCCGCAATGCCCGTTACTTTTGCGGAATATCCGTTATAATTTATCTCTGCCTCCAGCGCGGCAACGTCGAGCGTGAGCGTCAACCCGCCCAAGCGGACTTGCAGCACGCCGTTATCGGCGCCGATCGAACCGAGCGCCAGTCCGCCGAGATCGATATCCCCGATATCCGCGCCGAAGAGCGCGGCGAGCGCCGATATGTCTTCCGCGTTCGCTTTCAGCGACACGCCCTCTTTCAGCAGATAAAACGCGCCGTCCGCATAATAAACTTCTATCTCGTTGCCGCTGACAGTCGCTTTCAGAGCGACTGCCAGACCGTCGGCAAAGTCGACGGTCGCTTTCGCCGTAACTTTCACGCCCGCATTCAATGCGACGTCAAAGGATACCGCGCCGGCCTCCTTAACGGCTTTTATCGTTTCCACAAGGCGGCCGAAGTCCGTTTTCTTGATGGTTTCTATGAGCTGCGGCACGGAATCGATCTTTTCCTTGCAGAAATTTTCCAAAAGCGGCAGATAATCTTTTACGTTTTTATACCCTCCGACGCTCACGGGAACGGGTTTTTGCGCGGGATACGAAATGCCGTTCAATTCGATAACGGCTTCCGTCCCGCCCGCGGCAAGCCCCGTAACGGCAAGCGAGGTCAAATCGTTATTCCCGTCCACGGACATTTTGACGGCAACGTCGCCGAGGACGGGCACGTTGTATTCGTAACCGTTTTCCGTTTCGACGCCCACCGTATCGGCAAGCATGCCGAGAATGGACGTTGCGTCGAAATTATCGAGCAGAGAGAATATCGCGCCGAGATCCAGCCCGCCTATTTCCACAGGCGGATAGGTTTCGCCGGCGGCGATATCGGGAACGACGGGTTCCCTGCCCTCCACGAGCGCGCTTATGCGTTCGACCACTTCCGCCGTGTCCGCAAGGTCGAAGTAAAGCTTCTCGCCGAGCGCTTCCAGCAGCACGTTTTTATTTCCGTCGGCAAACTGCACGCCGAGGCTGACTTTCAGGCCGAAGAGGTCGGCGTCGGCAAATCCGAGAATTGCGCCGTCGAGCGATGCGCGCACGCGGCCGTTCAGGTTCACGTCCCCGAAAGCCAGGTTCAAATCGCCCTCCGCGCCCCGGACCACGAGTTTAAATACCGCTTCGCCGAGAGCCTGCGTGGACGGATCGAGAGGTTTTTCCTCTTCGCCGCCGGGCGTTTCCACATGTTTATTGTCGTCCTCTTCGTTCAAAGAGGAGTGGCAGGCCGTAAAGAACACCGAAAAACCGAGCGCCAGCACGGCGATCAGCACGATCATAAAGTTTTTTCGCAACGTATTTTTCATATTCCCTCAATCCTTTTATTCCGCAGTGATATTTTCGTATTTTTCGTCTTCGGCAAGGCCGCTGTACCCCTCCTCGCCCTTATAAATATAAGTTTCTTCCATCGATCCCTTGCAGGATACTTTGATGCCGTAATTGATCACGTATTCGTCCGATGCCTCCGTTCTTCTCAACACGAAATCGTCGTCGAAATACATGGTATAGGTAACTTTTCCGCCCGAAAAGTCGGCTTTCTGCCCGCTCATGCCGCTCATCTGCACGACGTAACCTTCGGTCGCGCTTTCGGCGTCGAGCGTAAGCGTGAGTACGTTCAGACCGTCCTCTTTCGCGTATTCGGCGGAAAGCAGGTTCTCTTCCGTCACGTAATAGTTGGAAAAGCCGAAGGGCAGCAGGCCGTATTTGGAAATATAGGCGAGCTCGCTCTGTTCCTTTCCGTTCTTGGCGTCGCCCTCGCCCTTGTTGTTATACCGCTTCACCTTGACCATCTGGTCGGCGATATTGAAATAAGCGTTGACGCGGAAGGTCGTTTGCGAAGGCATGCTGTCGCCCGAAGAGTCCATATACCAGACCATAAAGCCGTTTTCCAGCTTCTTTCTGCTGTCTATGCTGACCTTTACCATGCCGAGCGAATCGGTGAGTCCCGCCGCCCGCACGTTGACTTCGGGCGCGGTGATAATCTTGTAATACACCGTGGCGTACAGTCCGTAATAATCTTCCGCGGCAACGTAAGCGGCCACGTCCTTGCGCTTTCCCGCCGCCGCGCCGTATTCCTCGCGCAGCTCCTCTATCGTCTTGTATTCGGAAAGCACCACGCCCTGCGGGATCGTCGCCTTCGCATATACGTACCCGAAAAACAGCCCCGCGCAGAGCAGCGCTATTTCCAGCAGCACCACGACGATGACTTTCAAAACCTTTTTATGCGGCTTGCTCAAAGCCGCATCCCCGTCCGCGGACGGGGATGCGGTCCAGCCGCCCGATTGTTCCGCCGCGTCTTTGAGCGGCGCCAGATCTATTTTTGTCATAGGAAATTATCTCTTTGTAATAAATTTATATTACAATTATTCTATCATTATGTCTATGCTAAGTCAACTTAAATTGCGAAAAAAATATGAAAATTACCTAAAGTTTACCTTGAGTTAACCTTATTATGCGCCTTTACGGCAAAAAAGCGCGTTTTGCCGCGCTTTAAAATAAAAAAAGCCGCGGCGCATGCGCCGCGGCTGCAATAGGATATTTTATTCTTCCACGCGGATCAGGCTGTCCACGGAGAACACCTCCTCCATGGCCTCCAGCTTTTCCAGCGTCTTTCTCACGGCGAATTCCTGCGTGTCGTGCGTGATGATGACCAACGGAACGCCGTTTTCCCTGTACACGTCCTGCTTGACCTCTTTCAGGCTCACGCCGTATTTCGCGAACACGCCCGCGATCTTGGAAAGCACGCCCGACTTATCTTCCACCGTGAGGCGGATAAAATAACGGGTGGTGAAATCGCTGACGAATTTGGTGTTTTTGTCCGCTTCCTTGGTGTTTTCAAAGGTCGCGTAAGAGATCTCGGGGTGCTTGCCTGCGAAAATGATATCGCTGACGATGGCGCTCCCCGTGGGCAGCGCGCCCGCGCCCCTGCCGTAAAGCATTACCTCGCCCACGCTGTCGCCCGTCAGCTTGACGGCGTTGAAAGAATCGTTGACCGAGGCGATCATGGAACCGTTCGGCACGAAAGCGGGGTGCACGCGCACTTCGATGCCCGCGTCCGTATTCTTGCCGATGGCGAGCAGCTTTATCTTGTAGCCGAGTTTCTTGCCGTAGGCGATATCCTCGCTCGTTATCTTGGTTATCCCCTCGCGGTACACGTTTTCGAGCGGTATGCGCTTGGAAAACGCGAGGGAAGAAAGTATGGACAGCTTATACGCCGCGTCGAACCCTTCGACGTCCGCCGTCGGATTGAATTCCGCATAGCCTAAGTGCTGCGCCTCTTTGAGCGCGGTTTCGTAATCGCTGCCCTCCTGCTCCATCTTCGTAAGGATATAGTTTGTGGTGCCGTTGATAATGCCGACGAGCGAAAGTATGCGGTTTGCCTGCGTGCCTTCGGTGAGCGTTCTGATAATGGGAACGCCGCCGACGCAGCTCGCCTCGAACAGCAGCCCCGCGTTCATCTTTTTCGCTTCGGCTTCGAGTTCGTACCAGTGCTTGCAGACGAGTTCCTTGTTGGAAGTAACCACGGTCTTGCCCGACATCAGCGCTTTCAGAACGAAAGTCCGCGCGGGTTCAATCCCGCCGATAACCTCGACGACGACGTCCACGGCGGGGTTGGAAATGACTTCTTCTATGGAAGAAGCGATCTTTTCCTCCTCTATGCCGAGGTCGACGGCGCGCTGTTTGTTTCTCTCGAGCACGCTTTCCACCGTGATGTCGAGTTTCTGCGTCTTTTTGAAATATTCCTTATTGTCGGTGAGGATTTTGTAAGTCCCGCCGCCAACGACGCCCAAACCGAGTATGGCTACGCCCAATTTTTTCATATTATGCCTCCGCTTTTTTGTTTAAGTCGTATACAGTCTTCAAGCCTTCCAGAGTGAGCGTCCTGTCGACCGCGTCGATGCAGGTTACCTCCTCACGGATCAGTTTCGCCATGCCCCCCGTGGCTACGACCTTCATATCGGTCCAGCCCGTTTCTTTCCGTATTTTTCTGATTATGTTCTCCACCAATCCCGCCATGCCGAAGACGATGCCCGCCTGCATGGCAGTTTCCGTATTTTTGCCGAGCACGCTCTTCGGCGCCTCCAGCTCTATCATAGGCAGCTGCGCCGTGCCCGCGACCAGGCTTTCGAGCGCGGTCTTCATACCCGGCGCGATGATGCAGCCCACCAGCTCGCCCTTCGCGGTGATCACGTCGAACGTGGTGGCCGTGCCGAAGTCGATAACGACCACCGGCCCGCCGTATTTTTTATACGCGCCGACGCTGTTGACGATAACGTCCGAACCTACTTCCCGCGGGTTGTCCGCCTTTACGTTCAGCCCCGTTTTCACGCCGGGCCCGACGACGATCGGCTTTATGCCGAAGAAATATTCGCACATGTGGCAGATCGTGTAATTGAGCGAGGGTATGACGGAGGAAAGGATAACGCCGTCTATATCGGCAAGCTTTATGCCCGACGTTCCCAAAAGGTTGGTTAGCACCGCGCCGTATTCGTCCGCCGTCTTTTTGACGTGAGAGGCAACGCGGAAACTTGCCGCGAGCCGCGCCCCGTCGAAGATGCCGTATTTGATATTCGTGTTTCCCACGTCGATCGCAAGCAACATATTACACCTTATTCTTTTCCGTTTACATGAAAACGTATACCCGCGGCTTTTTTCTGCCGAAAAAGCGCGAATTTTGCCGAAAACCTTCAATACACCCGTTTTTTAACGACTTTTATGACCGAAAAGACAGCGGGCGACGCCACCATATTGACGGCGAATTCGATGAGAAAATTCACCCCCGCGGCGACGACGACGAGAAAGTATATGGCGGACATGCCGTCCGCAAAGCCCGAACGGGCGATGGTGTCGCTCATCAAAAGCGCGCCGAGGATATACAGCCCCGTATTGACGACGGGCGCGGCGGCTGCCGCCGCAAACGTTCCCGCATAGGGGTGTTTTTTTGCAAAAGCCTTGTAGATGAGCCCCGCGGCAACGCCCGCCGCCGTCCCCTTAACGAGCACTAACGCAACGGTGATGAACGGATGGTCCTGGAACATCATGAGCGAAAGCGGCTCTGCGCCGAGTATCACGTAGACAAGCACGACCGCGCCCGAAACAAAACCCGTTACCGCCCCGCCGAGCGGTCCGAGCAAAATCGCCGCGAGCACGACGGGTATGAGCGATAAATTGACGGTGTTGGCGCCGATCCGTATCGCGCTGCCCCATATCTGCAAAACGACGGTGAGCGCGAGAAGTATCGCAAACCAGGCGATGTTTCTCGAAGTAAACAGCTTTCCGCGCTCCGGCGCTTCCGCGGCGGGCGCAGCGTTCTTTTCTTCCTTGTTCATTTCTTACCTCCAATCAAATTCTTTTCAAGATATCTGTTGCGATGAACAAAAAACATGAAATTTTTACCGTAATCGGATCCTGCGCGGTATCCGTTACATGGCAATTCTAACATAATTTAAGGATTTTAGCAAGTTTATTCGGGACGTTAGTAACATTTTTTTGTCCCAAAGCTTATTATGAAGTATAAAGCGATTCGCCGAAAGGAAAACTCGAAAGAAAAATACATACGGCGAAGAGCGGATTAACGGAGGAAATTTTATGAACGGATTTTGTTTTGACCAAAATAACTGTTGCCTTTGGATTTTAATCATCCTGCTCATTCTTTGCGTATGCAAAAGCGGTTGCTTGAACGGCTTTCTGAACAGCTGCTACGCTGTTCCCGCGGCCATCGCGCTCGTTTACTGCTTATGCAAGAACAACGGTTGCGGCGGCTTCATGGGCTCGGGCTGCGGTTGCTGCAAATAACGTTTCAAACGCTTGATGGCACCACCCGAAAACGGCATACGGCCGACGCCGTATGCCATTTACCTTTTAAAAGAACGCCGCGGTTGAAAACCGCGGCGTTTTCCTTTATTTTCTTTCGGGCAGATTTTTCATCAGCGTTTCTATGACCGTTGCGGCGTCGTCGAGGTAACCGCCCTCGAACAACTCGATCAGCCCGCGGTCGCTCTGCTTTGCGAGTTCGGGGTCGACCGGCATTTTTGCCAGAAGCGGCAGGGAAAATTCTTCGCATATTTTTTGCGTTTTGCCCTCGCCGTAAAGAAATATCTTTTTCTTGCAGTCGGGACATTCGACGTAGCTCATGTTTTCCACCACGCCGAGCACGGGTACGTTCATCATGTTCGCCATTTTGACGGCCTTTTCCACGATCATGGAAACGAGTTCCTGCGGAGAGGTTACCACGATAATTCCGTCCACGGGAATGGACTGGAACACCGTCAGCGGCACGTCTCCCGTTCCGGGAGGCATGTCGACGAACATGAAATCCACGTCGTTCCAGATTACGTCCGTCCAGAACTGCTGCACCACGCCCCCGATAACGGGCCCCCGCCACACCACGGGATCGCTTTCGTTTTCGAGCAGCAAATTGACGCTCATGATCTCTATGCCCGTTTTGCTCTTCACGGGCAGAAGGCCCGTTTCGCTGCCCTGCGCCCTATCTTTTATCCCGAACATGCGGGGTATGGAAGGCCCCGTAACGTCGGCGTCCATGATCGCCGTTTTATAGCCGCGGCGGTTGAAGAGCACGGCGCTTAATGCCGTTACCATGGACTTGCCCACGCCGCCCTTGCCGCTGACAACGCCGATCACGCGCTTTATATCGCTCAGCTCGTGCGGCTTTTTGAGAAGGCTTTCCTTTCTGTCGCCGCAGTTTTCCTTACATGTAGAACAATCGTGCGTACATTCGCTCATTTTTTCACCTTTCCTTACTCGAGTCCCTTCGCCTTTCTCTTAAGACGGGTTTCGGTATCGAGCGTCTTTTTTCTTATTCTCAAATTCTTCGGCGTAACTTCCAAAAGTTCGTCGTCGTTGATATATTCGAGCGCCTCTTCGAGACTCATGATCTTGGGATTTTCCAGCCTGAGCGCGTCGTCGCTGCCCGCGGCGCGCATATTCGTCATGTGTTTTTTCTTGCACACGTTGACGGAAATATCCTCCGCCTTGGGCGATTCGCCCACGACCATGCCCTCATAGACGGGCGTTCCGGGACCGATAAACAGCTTTCCCCTGCCCTGCGCGTTGAACAATCCGTAAGTAACGGCCTCGCCCGTTTCAAAGGCGACGAGAGACCCCGTCTGCCTGCGCACGATGTCGCCCTTATACGGCTGATATTCCAAAAACACGGTGTTGAACACGCCTTCGCCGCGGGTATCGGTCAGAAACTGGCTCTTGTAGCCGAAAAGCCCGCGCGCGGGTACCGCGAATTCCAAACGGATGCGAGAACCGAGGTTTTCCATCTGCAAAAGTTCGCCCTTGCGCTCGCCCATGCTGGAAAAGACCGTTCCCGTCTTATCCTCGGGAACGTCCACCACGAGTTTTTCGACGGGCTCGCATTTCACGCCGTCTATTTCCTTATAAAGCACCTTGGGCGCGCCGACCTGAAATTCGTAGCCGCCGCGGCGCATGTTTTCGATCAGAATGGACAGGTGCATTTCTCCCCTGCCGCACACCCTGTACGAATCGGAGGAATCGGTTTCCTCCACGCGGAGGGAAACGTCTTTGAGCAGTTCTTTGAACAGCCTGTCGCGCAGATGCCTGGTCGTTACGAACTTGCCGTCCTTGCCTGCGAACGGCGAATCGTTGACCGAAAAGGTCATTTCCACCGTAGGTTCGCTGATTTTGACGAAGGGCACGGCCTCCACGCAGATCTTGGAACATACGGTATCGCCGATCGAGATGTTTTCCAGCCCCGAAAAGCAGACGATATCGCCCGCCATGGCCGTTTCCACGGGCACGCGGCTTAACCCCTCTATCTGATAGAGTGCGACGATCCTGCCCGACGAGGTCTTGCCCGCAATGTTGTAGTTGCACACCGCCACTTCGTCGTTTACCTTTATCCTGCCGCGCTCGATGCGCCCTATGCCGATACGGCCGACGTAGTCGTTATAATCTATGGAGGAAACGAGCAGCTGCAATTCGCCGTTCTCGTCCACCTCCTGCGGCTCGAAATGACCGACGATGGCGTCGAAAAGCGGTTTCAGGTCTTCGCCTTCGGCCGTCGGATCGAGGCTGGCCGTGCCGTTTCTTCCCGAACAGAACACGATGGGGCTCATGAGCTGTTCGTCCGTCGCGTTGAGTTCGAGCAGAAGTTCGAGTATTTCCTCCTTCACCTCTTCGCTGCGAGCATCCGGACGGTCGATCTTATTGACCACGATGATGAGTTTATGCCCCAGATCGAGCGCCTTCTGCACGACGAACCTCGTCTGCGGCATCGGTCCCTCGCAGGCGTCCACCAACACGAGCACGCCGTTCACCATTTTGAGCACGCGCTCCACTTCGCCGCCGAAATCGGCGTGTCCCGGCGTGTCCACTATGTTTATCTTTACCCCGTTGTAAAACGCCGAGGTATTTTTCGCAAGTATGGTGATGCCGCGTTCGCGCTCCAGATCGTTCGAATCCATCACCCTGTCCTGGATTTGCTGGTTGTCGCGGAAAATGCCTCCTTGCTTGAGCATTTCGTTGACGAGCGTCGTCTTGCCGTGGTCAACGTGCGCTATGATCGCCACGTTCCTCAAATTTTCTCTTTTTATCAAATGTTTATCTCCCAAACGTTCTTTTCACTCTTTATCGGCAAAAATACTATCAAATCGCGCAAAAAATGTCAACCTTAACGACGGTCTTTTTCCGCTTTGTCCAAAAAATATTTCAAAAGCGCGACGAGCGTCTTGCCGTCCCTGATGCGGCCGTCCGCCATCATGCGGCGCACTTCGCCCTCTTCTATCCATTCGCCCGTGAGAAATTCGTTCTCGTCGAGGTGGACTTTTCCCTCTTTGAAACCGTAGCAGCGGTAAATATAGATGTGCTCTTCGCTGTATCCGGGCGTCGGGTAGATCTCATACGTCAGCTCCGCGTCGTCCGCGACCAGGCCGCATTCTTCCTCCAATTCGCGGACGGCCGCAGCCTTGGGATCTTCCCCTTTTTCCAGCTTGCCCGCGGGAATTTCGTAAAGGACTTCGCCCATCGCGTAGCGGTACTGTTTTACGAAGAGAAGTTTTCCCTCCCGCGCGGCCAGCACGCAGCTGCCGCCGTTATGCTCCACGATCTCCCGTTTGCTCGTCCTGCCGTTGGGCAGAAGGACCTCGTCGCATCTGACGGCGAGGATCTTGCCGTCGTATATCCTGTTTTTATTGATTGTCTTTTCGATAAATTCCATTATATCAATCCGCCGCCTTTCAGTATTTTTTCGATTTTTTCCGCGTTGAGCGCCACGCCCTCCATGCCCTCGCACATGAATTTGTAACCCGCGAACGCCGCCTGTATGCGCGGGCGGTCGCTTTCGTCGAGCGCGGCGAGAAACCCGCTCGTTACGCCGAGAGCGAGCGCCAGCCGCTCTTCGCTCTCGCCCGACGCCATCAGCGCGCTCTCGTCATTTCTCAAAAGCCGCCGCGCCAGGTCGATGGCGCGTTCGTCCACGGCGTCGCTTTCGGGAAGCTTGCGTTTCCGCATGACGGCGAACCCCTGACGAATTTGGCGCGCGGGCGCTGGCGTTTCCGTAATTTTGCCGAGCCGCCCCTCCTCCAGCCCCTCGAAGATGAGCTTGACCGCGTTGCGGAAGGGTTTTACGAATTCCTCGATGAAAGCCGTATAGGAATTGAACAGGCTGCCGTCGCCGTAAAAAAAGCTCTTCATGAAAAGGCCGAGGTCAATCTCGCCCGAATCGATCTTGATGAGCACGGTGAACACAAGCGCGATCATATCCCGCGTGCTCGAAGGCGCGCGGTATTCGCTGATCAGAGAATTGTCCTCCGAGCCCACGAAACTTTCCGTAAACACCTTTTCGAAGTCGAAGTCTTTCAAACAGCTTTCCATCAGTTTCAGCACGGAGGGCAAAAGCGCGACGGTCTTCAAAAGCCCCGCCAGCTTCGCGTCTGCAAAGATATATTTCGAATAGATAAGTTCGTCCGCCTTTTCCAAAAAAGCGTTCAGCTGTTCCCTGTCGTCCACGTTTCTCTCCTCATTTCGCTTGACAATTTTCCAAACTTTCTTTATGATTATATACCGCGCCGCAAGGCTTAAACGGTTTTTTCGGAAATATTATAACACAATTTCGCGAAAACTACCAATGTTTTTAAAAATTTTAGCGAATTATGTTTACAAAATCGGAATTTATGGTATAATGATTGCATAGTGGGAGAAATACGGGTATGCAGGTAAAGGGCGATTCGTCGTTGAACAAGTTAATAATTTTATTCGTTTTCGATAAGATGGAAGTGCCTTTATCCGAAAATACCATTCTTGACATGTGCTGTTCGAGCAACAACTGGATCGCGTACATGGACTGCCAGCCAATCATTGCCCAGCTTATCGAACACGGCTTTATATACGATATTTCCACTTCTTCGGGCGAGCCGATGTACACCATCACCCCGGACGGACGGGTGTGCCTGGCGAATTTTTTCGTCAAAATTCCCGCGAGCACGCGGGAGGAAATAGCCCTGTTCATCAAAAACAACCGCAACAAATACCGCAGAAAACAGGAATGCGTGGCGGATTATTACATGAACAAGGACGGTACATATACGGTTTATCTTAAAATCATAGAGCCTATTCAGCCCCTGCTGGAACTGAAATTCGTCGTTCCCAACAGGCAGGCGGCTAAGGACATATATAAAAAGTGGGAGGAAAAGGCGGCCAACGTCTATTCCCTCATTTACGACAATCTGGTAGATTAACAAGGAGGTTCATCATGCAGACGTACATCACGAAAGGAACTTGTTCGCGGCAGATCATTTACAACGTTACCCCCGACAATAAAGTTACGGGCGTTAAATTCATAGGCGGCTGTTCGGGCAATCTGCAGGCCATTTCGAGGCTCGTGGAGGGCAAGGACGTAGACGAAGTCATCTCTCTGCTGCAAGGCATCAAGTGCAGGAGCAACACCTCTTGCGGCGACCAGTTCGCGCAGGCGCTTATCGACTACAAGAACAAAAACGCGAAATAAAACGGCTTTCGCCGAACGGCGGAAGCCGTTTTGCCAAACATGAAAGGACGGCGCGGTTATCCGCGCCGTCCTTTATTCTTCGTCTATTTTTTTGATGAGGTCCTCTTCCTCCTCTTCTTCGTTCTTGGGCGGCCGCACGATCTCTTCGGGCGCGAGGTAATATTTTTTGCCCGTGGTCGTATACTGGCTGACAAAACGGAAACAAGTGATGATGAGCGTGGTCAGCGGCAGCGTGAGCAAAAGCCCCGTGCCCACCGTAAACACCGCGAAGGAAACGTTCGCGTAGAGCATGATGATGTTTATCGTGAAATAATTGTTGAATTTTCTGATAAAGTCGCCCGCAGGCACTTTGACCGCCTCGCGGAAAGCCTTGTCCGTGCGCATTTTGTCCGCCACCGCGTTCGGCATGAAATCGGACATGAACACCTGCTTGACGGAAAGCAGGATCACCATGACCAGCAGGGCGAGGAAGATCGCGAGTATGGCGGAAGGTATGAGCCATACGATAAAAAAGCACAGGCAGATGACGGCTACGTAAAACACCAGCGATACGGCGAGTTCTATCAAAGAATACAAACTTGCGCGGCCGAGGGAATTGAACACGCCCACGGTAAAGCCCGTTTTCGTGAGGCTGGACATATAGTCGTTGACCATTTTGCCGAGCGAGAAATTCGCGATATTGGTAAAGAACATGCCCACGAAGTAGAAAAGGCTGATCACGCCCGCAAGGCCGACGATCTGCCAGACGTTTTCCCTGATATACGTTGTGAACGCCGTAAGGCTGTCCGCAAACGCCTGCTGCGCGGCGGACATATCCATGCTCGGCTGGAATATCGCCTTGACGATATCTCCGAACGCGACGAAGAGCTTGTCGAGACTGCTGTCCGCGATCAGCTGGTTGAAGTTCGGCAGCAAAACGAAAACGCCCACCGCCACCAGAACCGCCATGACGATAAGCTTGTAGATCAGCACCTTGTATGTGGCGCCGAAATTCGCAAAAATGAGTTTTATCGCGTTTTTCAACCGCATGCGCTTATACCCCGCTTACTCTTTTTTTCCGCGTTTGCCGCGCACGTTTTTGACGTAGCTGTAAACGACGAGCGCGACGAGCAGAACAAACAGCACGCCCGCCATGACAAAGAGCACGGTGACGATGGCGGTGTAATCGAGCAGTGCGAAAATGATGCCGCCTGCGAGCGTGATGACGAGCAGCGCGCAGATGACGGCGATAAGCATAAACAGGTTATTCTTCATGTCTTTTCTCCAAAATCAGGGTGAAAGGCCCGTCGTTGGTCTGCGCGATCTTCATATCCGCGCCGAACACGCCGAGCTTTACGGGAACTTCCTTTGCGAGAAGCGCCGCGGCGTACCGATAGAGCTTTTCCGCGCGGGCGGGTTCCTCCGCCGCGAGAAAATCCGGGCGGTTGCCGTGCGACGCGTCCGCGTAAAGCGTGAACTGCGACACGAAGAGCACCTCTCCCCCTACGTCTTTTAACGAACGGTTGATCTTGCCGTTTTCGTCCTCGAAAATCCTCAGCCTGACGAGTTTTCCGACTATAAACTCCGCTTCTTTTTCGGTATCGCCTTTGCGCACGCCGAAAAACACGACGTAGCCTCTGCCGATCTCGGACACCGTTTCCCCGTCTACTTTGAGCTGCGCTTTCGTAACGCGCTGGATCACCGCTTTCATATTTTCAATAATATCATTTAAATGCCGTTTTGACAATAAAATTGAAGGAATTTTCCGCCCATATTGACAAATTCGATACGAAATGATATAATTTTTATATGAACACAGCGGCGAAAATATTATTGACGGCCATTAAAAAGAAATTAGAAGGCAAGCCTTGCGACCCGCAAAGCTTGCCGCAAGCGACAGCGCTTGCGAAAAAACATTCCGTGCTGAACCTCGTGGCTGAGGACGCGCTCAAAGCGGAAATCCCCGACGCGCTCCGCGCAAAACTCCTTTCTTACTGCGCGGAATACCTGCGCCAGCAGGAAACGCTGGACTACGCGGGCAAACTCGTATTCGATAAACTCGAAGAACTGAAAATCCCCTACATGCCCCTCAAGGGCTATTATATGAAAAAACTTTATCCCGCGCCGCTGATGCGTAGCTGCTGCGACCTCGACGTGTGGTTCGACCCCTCCCGCGAAAAAGAAGTGAAGGCCGCGCTCGGAGAACTCGGTTTCACAATGAAGAGCGCGGGCGAAAACCACATGTTCCACACCTACGGCGCGGCCAGTCTGGAAATGCATTATTCGCTGGGAAAAATTCCCGCCTGCCCCGACTATTACGCGGACGTTTTTTCCCGCCTCGTGCACGTCGGCGGCAGTTTATACAACTTCACCGACGAAGACTTTTATGTCTTTCTGATCGCGCACCTGTATAAGCATTTCAAAAGCGGCGGCACGGGTATACGCTCCGTGCTGGACATATACGTTTATAACGAAAAAAAGCCGGATCTCGACAGGGATTACCTCGCGGGCGAGTTTGCCGCGCTCGGTCTTGTTTCTTTCGAGGAAAAACTCCGCGCGCTCGCTTACAGGTGGTTCGGCGGCGAAGAAATTTCCGACGAACCCGACCCGCTCGCCGACTACGTATTGGGCAGCGGCGTTTACGGCACCGTGCAAAACGCCACCGTGAACGGCGCGGCGAAACACGGAAAGGGCGGGTATTTTCTGCGGCGGGCCTTTCCCGACGTAAGCACGATGAAAAAGATGTTCCCCGTTTTGCGGCGGTGCATGCTTTTTTTGCCGTTCTGTTACTTCTGGCGGCTGCTGAAAGCGGCGTTCACCAAACCGAAAGCGGTAAAAAGCTCCCTTACGTCTTTCAAAGGCGCGGATGAAGCGGCGATCGCCAAAGCACACGAACTGTTCGGCGAACTCGGTATAGAATAAAAAACGCCCCGCGGGGCGTTTTTTCAATCCTTGTTGTCCAGAACCATCTGCTTATAACCGAGCTCCTCGAATCCCAGACTGCGGTAGAGTTTTTCCGCCCGCGCGTTGTCGGGTTCCACCTCCAATCGGAGCCTCCGCGCCGCGGCGTACTTCTGTTTGAAGAAAGCGAAAAACTCCTTGAGATCGGAAG
>UQZE01000024.1 GCA_900545325.1 uncultured Eubacteriales bacterium | reverse complement strand
CTCAAAAACAAAATCGTGCTCGGCTACGACCCTGCTTACAGAACGGGATGCAAGCTGGCGGTGGTCAATCAGCAGGGAACGGTGCTCTATAAAACGGTCATCTATCCCACGCCGCCGCACAACAAGGTGGAAGAGGCGAAAAAGGCGCTCAAAGCCATCATAGACAAGTTCAACGTAGAAGTCATATCGATCGGCAACGGCACGGCTTCCAAGGAATCGGAAATATTCGTAGCCGAAACGCTGAAAGAAATAGATAAAAAAGTTTCGTATATCGTCGTCAGCGAGGCGGGTGCCTCGGTGTATTCCGCATCCAAGCTCGGTGCGGAGGAATTCCCCGATTACGACGTGGCGGAGCGCAGCGCCGTTTCGATAGCCCGCCGTCTGCAGGATCCGCTTGCGGAACTTATCAAAATAGATCCCAAGTCCATCGGCGTGGGGCAGTATCAGCACGATATGCCGCAGGCGCGGCTGGACAGCGTGCTTGAGGGCGTTTTGGAGGACTGCGTCAACAGCGTGGGCGTAGACCTCAACACGGCGAGCACCTCGCTTTTGAAATACGTCGCGGGGCTCAATGCCGCAACGGCGAAAAACATCGTCAAATACCGCGACGAAAACGGCCGTTTCAGGTCGCGCAAAGAGATACTCAAGGTGAGCAAGCTCGGCGAAAAGGCCTTTGAGCAGTGCGCGGGATTTTTGCGCATTACCGACGGGGATAACATTCTCGACAACACCGCGGTGCACCCGGAATCGTACGAGAGCGCGGAAAAGCTCCTTTCGCTCTTCGGGTATACCGACGAGGACGTGCGCGCGGGCAAAATCAAGGATTTGCCGAACAAGATCAAAGCAAAGGGCGAAAACGCCGTGGCGGAGGCCTGCGGGATCGGCGTTCCCACCATGAAGGACATCGTTTCCGAATTGCTCAAACCCGGCCGCGATATCCGCGACGCGCTTCCCAAACCCGTGCTCCGCGAGGACATCATGAGCATAGACGATCTGAAAGTCGGCATGGTGCTCACGGGAACGGTGCGGAACGTGGCGGATTTCGGCGTGTTCGTCGACCTCGGCGTTCATCAGGACGGGCTGGTGCACATTTCGGAGATAACCGATAAGTTCATACGCCACCCGAGCGACGTGCTCAAAGTGGGAGAAGTGGTCAAGGTGCGCGTGATCGGCGTGGATAAGAAGAGAAACCGCATCGCGCTTTCCATGAAAAGTCCCGCTGCGGACAAAAAAGCGAAAAACGCTTGACATATACGGGTAATTATATTAAAATTTTATAAAACAGGAGGAGAGAAAAATGGCCAATATAGATAAAATCAAAGAAATGATCGCAAACCAGCTTTCCATTTCCGTCGAAGAAGTTTCGGAGGAAAAGGAAATCGTTAAAGACCTCGGCGCTGACTCGCTCGACATCGTGGAAATGCTCATGACGCTCGAAGAGGAGTATAACATCACCATTCCCGACGAGGAGACGGTGGACATCAAAACGGTGGGCGATATCGCCAACGTGCTCGGCAAGTACATCAAATAAGTTGTTTTTTCAAAGCGGCGCGACTTTGCGCCGCTTTTGATTTTTAAAGCGAAGTAGCATAAAAGCGGGGTGAAAGCATATATTGAATTAAGAAACGAAAAGGAGGAAAACAATGTCGTTTTTTTGCAATTTCAAATCGGATAAATGTCCGGGGCCCATCAACGGCAACCCGCTGAACGGACTTTGCGAAAAGGTCTGCATACAGGCAAAAAAAGTTTTCGACGCGTGTATGCGTCAGACGCAGGAAATGGGATTGGTACTGAATATCGACAACCTGAATCCGGGTTCGCCTACATACCCGCTCACCTTCGTCAGCGCGAAGAGCACGTCTTCCGTCGGCGAGATATCGAACCTCGTCGTAGAACCCCTCACGGAGCGTGAACGCACTTCGAGGGTGAAGGCGGATATCACCATTCCCGTGTCCGTAGCCTATACGGACGCCAACGGCGTGGAGGGCGCGGCGACTTCTTACGTAACCATTACCGAAGACGTCATACTGAACATACCTTCGCCGAGCATCATGCCGTACAGCGTGGAGGCCGTGGTGTCGCTCGTATCGACCAAGGGCGCCTACACGGGCACCAACCAGTTCACCGTGGACGCGTGCGTAACGATCATTCTGAAAGTCGTTATGGAAGTGGAACTGCTCGTTCCGTCCTACGGCTATTCGGCAATCCCGCCGTGCCAGGAATACACGCAGGAAGTATGCGCGGGCTTCTTCGAACTCCCCGTATTTCCGCAGTAACCGTAACGTAAATTCACGCGCCGTAAATACTTTACGGCGCGTTTACCGTATATTCAATAAAAAAAGACCGCGTTTGCGGTCTTTTTTACGGCAGTTCTGCTGCCGGGGCCGTCAGAACAGAAGCGCAATAACGAAAAGCACGGTACCGACGATGAACAGAACTCTGTTTGAATTGTTGAGGGCGTCGTGCGAAAGCATTTCTGCGGAAAAAGCACGCACGTTCGAATTGTCTTTAAATCTGCATTCGCAATCCGAATTCTTTTCTTCTTCTGACAGAGGCGAATAATTGTTTTCGTCCAGGTAACGTTTCAGTTTTTCGAGTTTCGTTTCTTTCAGCCGCGCGGCAATGTTATTGTAAGATTTTCTGCGCACAGACTTATACAGGGAAAAAAGAATGAACGCAGCGAGAAATAACGGGCCGAGAACGGCGGCTTTTATCGCTATATCGATTTCCCGGATAATAAAAAGCAGTCCGGACAACGATACAAGACATAAAAGTATGTCGAAAATCAATGCGGCGATACCGAGCTTTTTGCTTTTCCGGCGCAGTTCGGTTTTCGCGCCCTCCGAGTTTTTCGGCAATTTGTCGTAAACGCAGTCTTTCTCGCAGGAAAAGCCGCATACCTGAAATTTTTCCCCGCCGTAAGTATATTCGAGCGTGTGTTCCGGAACCAGATATACGACGGAAGAACGAATGGTCGACACGGCCGTCGCGCGGAAATCCTTATAATGATCTCCCGGCAAATCGCGGCGGCACTCCTGTTTTGCCGCTTCCTCCGCACATAAGCGAGCGCTTTGGATTTGCTTGTCGGTGGGAACGATAGGCTCTTCTAAATTTGCGCTTTCCTCTTCGGCGGGGATTGCCTCCGAAAATGCTTCCGACTCGGCAAAACTTACGAAAGAATCGATTTCATCACCTTCGTCGCCCTTCGTTTTGAGCGCGATTACCCCCGTTTCGGAACACCTTTTCATTCCGTTGAAAGGCTGCCAGTCGGTTACAGTAACGGTAACTTGTTTTGCTACCGTTTCTCCCATCATGTTTTTCGAATATTGTATCCTGTTTTCGAAATGGTCCGTTCCTACCATGGCGCTGTATGTCGTATCGACGTCCGCTTCCACTGCCAAAAACTGGTTGACGTCCGTTCGCACGGGCGCAAATTCCGCGTCGAGAAGATCGACGGGCGTGCGTTCGTCTTTCATCAAATTGACGATGGCCGCGCGTTTGAAGGACACAGCGTCGTTGACGACGGGAAAAGTCATGTTTTTCTTGGTATACCCTGAACCTCCGCCCATAAATATCTCGTTTTTGACATACACGGGACCTTGCTGTTTCTGCATTACGAAACGCCCTCCGCAGCGCCTGCAGACCGCAGCGGTTTCGCTTTCCGCAACGACGTCGTTCGAACCGCAGTTCGGGCATTTTAAAGCAACAATTTCGTTTTCCATTCTTTTTCCTCCGTATTTCTATGGTTATTTGACATTATTATACAATATTACTCCACAAATGTAAAGCAAATAATATATTTTAGGGTTTTATTTCTATAACAAATGTATAGTAAACTATATACGGGAAAATATTATGGATATTTTAAAAAAGATAGAAGATATGCGTAAAGAACGGGGCTGGTCGTATTACACGCTCGCGATGGAAGCGGGCATTACGCAATCTACGTTGATGAATATGTTTTCGCGGGGTACGCAGCCTTCCGTAAAGACGCTCACGGCTTTGTGCGAAGCGTACGGTGTCAGTCTTTCCCAGTTTTTCGACGAGGGAGAGGAGCACGCCGTTCTTTCGCGAGAAGAGGCTGAGCTTTTGTCCGCTTACAGAAAACTGCCTGCAAACGAAAAGCGCGCCGTTTCCGCATTGATCGGACAGTTGAAAAGATGAAAAAGCGCTCTTTGGGGGCGGTACGATAGATTTTGCGCGGCAAATCCCTTGCTAAAACAAGCCGATGTGTGCTAAAATAGATAAAAATATAACGGGAGCGGCGATGAGGATTTGGGCGATCAGCGATCTGCATATGTCGACCACGGGGGAAAAGCCGATGGACGTATTCGGCGCGAACTGGGTCGGCTATCTCGATAAGATCGTTGCGGATTGGAAAAACAAGGTTGAGGAAGAGGACGTCGTGCTGATCGGCGGCGACATCAGCTGGGCGATGACGCTGGAAAACGCATTGAAAGACCTCGCCGTGATAGCGCCGCTCAAAGGCAGAAAGATACTGATCCGCGGCAATCACGATTACTGGTGGCACGGGATAGGCAGAATCCGCGCCGCGCTGCCCGAAAACATGTTCGCGCTCCAGAACGATTCCGTAAAATTCGGCGATACCGTGTTCTGCGGTTCGCGCGCCTGGTGCGTGCCCGGCTCGCCCGATTTCGGCGAGGCCGACGAAAAAATATTTAAAAGAGAGGCGGAACGGCTTCGCCTTTCTTTTTATACCGCGGCAAAGCTGCGCGGCGAGGGGGACAAACTCGTGGCCGTAGTGCATTATCCGCCGTTCAATGTCCGCAGGGAAAACTCCCTTTTTACGGATATGTTCGAGCAGAACGGGGTGAACGCCGTCGTGTACGGACATTTGCACGGCAGGGAATCGCGGGCGGATAGGCTGGTGAAGAAAAACGGAATCGACTATTATCTCACTTCGTGCGATATGGTGGATAATAAATTGACGGAGATAGTATTGTAATGGAGAACAAAGACGAAGAGCAGCAGCTCGCCGCCGCGGAAACGCAGGCGGAAACACCCGCGCGGGAGGGCGCGGCCGCAGCCGTGAAAAATTATTTCAGAACTTTGCCGAAAAGGTATTTCATCACGGCGTTTTCGGGCATGGCGCAGGGCTTGTTCGTTACGCTGATCGCGGGAACGATCCTGGCGCAGATCGCGGGCTGGCTGGGCGACAACGCCTTTGCGAAAATGGTCATGACGCTCGCGAACGTCGCCAAATCGCTCATGGGCGTAGGCATAGGCGTGGGCATCGCGCACGCGCTCGGCAAAAACAAACTCATCGTCTTTTCCGCCGCGGTGGCGGGCTTTATAGGGGCGTTTGCCAATACCGTAATGGACGGCACGTTTGCCCTCGCGCTGGGCGCGCCGGGAAATCCGATCGGCAGTTACGTGGTAACGATGTTCACCGTAGAAATAGCTTCCTTATACGCTGGCAAGACCAAACTCGACATTATACTGATCCCCCTCGGCATGATGATCCTGTCCATGGGGGCAATTTACGTGGCGTTTCCCTTTATCTGGCTCATCAACCAGCTGGGCACGCTGATTGCGATCGCGACCAACGCGACGCCCTTCGTCATGGGCATCGTGATATCCGTGATCATGGGCATACTTCTGACCATGCCGACTTCGAGCGCGGCCATCTGGGTGGCTGTGGCCTCCCCGATCTTGACGGGTACGGGGGCGAGCGCGGAACAGGTCAACGCCATGCTTCTCGCGGGCGGCGCGGCCGCCGTGGGGTGCGCCTGCCACATGGTGGGGTTTGCCGTTGCGTCTTTCAGGGAAAACGGCGTGGGCGGCCTCATTTCGCAGGGCATAGGCACCAGCATGCTGCAAATCCCCAACATCATGAAAAAGCCGATCATCATGGTGCCTCAGATCATATCGAGCGCGGTCTGCGGCCCGCTTTCCACCTGCGTTTTTCATCTTTACTGCGACGCGACGGGCGGCGGCATGGGCACGAGCGGCCTGGTCGGCGTGTTTTCCACCGTTTCTTCTTCTGTGTCGCAAGGGCTCAGCGGCGTGCTCATCGGTTTCGGCGTGGCGCTTCTGTTTTTCGTGCTGCCCGCGGCTATCAGCCTCGGCACGACCGAGCTTTTCCGTAAAAAAGGCTGGATTAAATTCGGCGACATGAAACTCGATAACTGAAAAAACGCCTTCGGGCGTTTTTTGCGTGTTTTTCGGTCATTTTCCTACGTTTTCGGGCATATATTCTGTATATAACGGAGGTAGTGATCATGCAGGATACGGCAGGCGAACAGAAATTGACGCTGGAAAATCAGAAAAAACTGTATATGAGCGGCGTGGACTCGGTGGACTCGTTCTCCGACAAGGAACTGAAACTCACGGTCGGCGGCAGTAAGGTGCTCATCGGCGGCGAGGGCATCAAAATAACGGCTTACAACAAGGGGAACGGCGCGCTCACGGCCGACGGCAAGTTCGATTCGATCAGATACGACGCGAACAAAGCGCCCTTTTTCAAGCGGATCTTCAAGTAATGTTCGTAAGTTCCGGGCAGTTTTATATTTTTATGGGCTCGCTGGCGTTCGGCATACTCGGCGGCGTTTTTCACCGTCTTGCGGCCTCGCTTCGGGTATTTTGGAAAAACAGGTTTTTCCGCGCCGCGCTCGACATAGCCGCTTTTTTGCTGCTCGCGGCGCTGTACGTGGCGTTCGCGTATTATTATAATTTTCCTTCCGTCAGGGCGTATATGATAGCCGCGGTTTTCCTCGGTATGCTGCTCGGAGAGAAAAGTTTGGCGATATTACTTGCAAAACCGCTGGAAAAAGTGTACAATAAACTAAGGGGTATCAAGGAAAAATATTACAATGAACGAAAACAAATTCAAAAGACTGGTCGCGGCGGCGACGGCGACGGGCGTGATCCTGCTCGTCGTGCTCATAAGCGTGATGATATTCCAGCTGATCGCAATCAACATGGAAAACGCGAAAAAGAAAGAGCTGGACGCCGCCATCGCTCATTACGAACAGCTGATAGAGAAGGGCGGCGATCTCATAGAGATAAGGCAGACGCGCTGGTGGATAGAACAACGGGCGCGTGAACTCGGCTATCGCTATGAAGACGACGTGGATTTAGGCTGATGCGCCGCGGCGTCATAGATATCGGATCCAACTCCGTCCGCTCCATGTTATGGGAAAACGGGAGTTCGCTCGGGAAGGAGGCCGTCATCACCAAACTCGGCGAAGGGCTTGCCGCGAGCGGCGTTCTCTGCGCTCCCGCGAAAGAGCGCACGCTGGAAGCCGTGAGACTGTTGAAGGAAAAACTTATCTCGGACGGCGCCGCGAGCGTGTGCGCGTTCGGCACCGCGGCCATGCGGCGCGCCGCGAACGGCGGAGATTTCGGCAAAGAGATAGAAAGCGTTCTGTCCGTCCCCGTGGAAATCGTTTCCGGGGAGGAAGAGGCGTCGCTCGGACTTGCGGGGGCGCTGAACGGCAGGGACGGCGGCATTGTCGATATCGGCGGCGCGAGCAGCGAGATCAGCGTTTGCGCGGGCGGTAAACTCGTTTATTCGTATTCGCTCGACCTCGGCGTAGTGCGGCTGTGCGATATGTGCGGACAGGACGGGGACAAGCTGAAAAAGACCTGCGCCGCGGCGGCGGAAAAGTACGGCGCGGTACCCTGCGCGGAATTTTACGGGATAGGCGGCACGGCGACCAGCCTTGCGGCCATAGACCTGGCGTGTGAGCCTTACGACCCGGACAGGGTGCACGGACACAAAATGAGCCGCGCAAAAATGGACTGCCTGTGCGAAAAACTTTTGTCCATGAGCGTGGAGGAGCGCAAAAAGCTGAAAGGCTTGCAGCGCGGCCGCGCGGAAGTCATCGCGGGCGGGTGCGTATTGATGCTCGCCATAATGGATAAGCTTAAGTTAAAAGAAATAACGGTCAGCGAGAGCGATAACCTCGAAGGTTACGCGCTGAGCCGTTTCAAGGAACGGACATGAACAGAAGAACGAACATCATAAACAACGTCATACTGCTTGCGGCCACCCTCGCGGGGATTTTGGCCGTAACGCTCGTCGGCAACAACGCTTACGGCGGCGAAATCTGGCTGTACGTACTCTACTGCCTGTTGGGGGCGATCCTGTGGGCGGTGGTCAATACCGTCGCGCATGAGCTGGGGCACGTCCGCGCGGGAAAAAAGAACGGTTTCCGTTTCGTTTCCATGCGGATTGCCTTTCTGCTTTTCAAAAAGGAAAACGGTAAAATCTATGCCGACTTCACGGGTTTTGCGGACGAACTCGGCTCTACCGAAATGGTGCCCGAAAATACCGAAAATCTGGGCGAGCGCTTCGTCAAAATGACGCGCGGGGGCTTAACGGGCAACGTCGTGCTGCTCGCGGTTTCTCTCGTGCCCCTCTTTTTAACGGCTTTTCTGCCGTTTTGGCTGTATGCTGTGTGGGCGATATTGCTTCCCGTTTCCCTTTACTTCGTGTTCGGCAACGGGCTGCCCATGACTTCGGACGGCATCAAGAACGACGCAGCGGTCGCTTACGGCATAAAGCACGGCTGCGATTCGGAAAAGGTCATGCTGTCCCTGCTCTGCGTGCACGCCGCGCTGACGGAGGGGAAACGCCCCGCCGAAATAGACGAAAAATATTATTTCGACGTGCCGCAGCTGCCCGAAAACGACCTGAATTATCTGCTTCTGCTCGACGCGCGTTACGTCTATTACCTCGATAAAGAGGACTTTGAGAACGCGAAAGCGACGGCGGACAGGCTGGAAAGCATGCTGGGGGATATGCCGAAATCGTACAGGCCGTACGTGCGAGCCAACCTGTTGTACGACGCCTGCACGTTCGCTTTCGACGAATCGGAGGCGGATAATCTCGTGGAGGATAACGAACGCTATCTGAACAACGTCAACGACGTAACGGTTCTGCGCGTAAAATCTTCCTACGTGCTATACGTGCTCAAGGACTATAAACAGGCGCATAAATTCCTTACGCACGCGAAGGACAAGCTCGATAGCTGCCCTGTGGAGGGACTCAGACTGTTCGAAGAAAAGCTCGTCGATAAAATGCTTGCGGATATTCCCGCCGAGGCGCTTGCCGAGGAGCCGCGGGAAGAAGAGAAAAAGGAAGAAAAATAAATACGGCCCGACGGCAGCGCCGTCGGGTATTTTTTTGCCCTGCGGGCGCCGAAAACGGCGGCAGGAGGCGTTTTCCGAGCGGCAGCGGTTTCCCGTACCCGTAAAACGGATTCGCCGCCTGAACGCCCGAAAGACGGCAAAAAAGAAAAAGACGGTTTCGGCCGTCTTTTTTTAAGCTTTGTATTCGAGCGTGGAGTAGCAGTAAGGACAGATCCTGTCCGTTGCCTCCGCACAATGGGAACAGATGTCCGCGCCGCAGTTGGGGCAGACCATCGCGTCCTCGTCGTTCGCTCCGCAGTTTTTACATATCATACGCATTTCTCCTTGCAATTTCAGTATGTGCGGAAATTTGCGCCTTTATTCCCGTCGCGTCGAAGAAAAAGTTTACCGTTAAAACTATAAATAGTTTTAAGGAGGCGAAAACGCTTTTCAAAAGGGGAAAAATATGCTATAATATAACCATAAAAATTTACAGAAAATCGGAGCGTTCAATGGAAGAGAAAAGAAAGGTGGAACAAAATTACGGCGAGCAGCAGATACAGGTCCTCGAAGGGCTGGATCCCGTCAGAAAACGTCCGGGAATGTATATCGGCTCGACGGATTTGAAGGGCCTCCATCATTTGGTGCAGGAGATCGTCGACAACTCGATAGACGAGGCGCTGAGCGGCTACTGCGATACGATAACCGTTACGATCAATTCGGACGGTTCCTGCACGGTGCAGGACAACGGCCGCGGTATCCCCACGGCCATGCACCATACGGAAAAGATCTCGGCGGTGGAGGTCGTGCTCACAAAGCTCCACGCGGGCGGCAAATTCGGCGGCGGCGGATACAAGATTTCGGGCGGCCTGCACGGCGTGGGCCTTTCGGTCGTCAACGCGCTTTCCGAATGGCTGGAAGTGGAGGTCTTTCAGGACGGCAAGCATTTCAAACAGGTCTATAACAGGGGCGTGCCGCAGGCTCCTCTCAAGGTGATAGGCGAAGCCGATATCACGGGTACGAAGGTTACCTTCTATCCCGACGACGAGATATTCGAAAGCATCGTGTTTAACTACGATACCATAAAGACGAGGCTGCGCGAGCTCGCCTACCTCAATAAGGGGTTGAAGATCAATATGGAGGATAAGCGCGCCGAGCAGGAAAAAAGGGACTCTTTCTGCTATGAAGGCGGTATCGCGCACTTTGTGGAAGACCTCAACCGCAATAAAGATACGCTCTTTGAAAAGCCGTTTTATTTCGACGAGTTTTTCGGAGACAACGAGATAGAAGTCGCCGTGCAGTACAACGATTCCTATGCGGAAAACGTCTATTCCTTCGCGAACAACATCAACACCGAGGAGGGCGGCGCTCACCTCGAGGGGTTCAAAAATTCGCTGACCAAGATCGTGAACGACGCGGGTAAGCGCATCGGCGTTTTGAAAAACGACGATAAGGTTTCGGGCGAGGACGTGCGCGAGGGTATTTCCGCCGTCGTGTCCGTCAAGCTGACCGAACCGCAGTTCGAGGGGCAGACGAAAACAAAGCTCGGCAACAGCGAGATGAGAACGCTCGTTTCCCGCGCCATGACCGAAAAATTCGGCACGTTTCTGGAGGAAAATCCCGCCGTTACGAAGGAGCTTTTGATGCGCTGCCTGACGGCGCAGCGGGCGAGAGAGGCCGCGCGGCAGGCGCGGGAGAGCACGCGCAGAAAGGGCGCGCTCGAAAGCACCACGCTGCCGGGCAAGCTGGCGGATTGTTCGGAGAAAAATCCGGAATACTGTGAGATCTACCTCGTGGAGGGCGATTCCGCAGGCGGCAGCGCCAAACAGGGGCGCGACAGGCGCTTTCAGGCCATTCTGCCGCTGAGAGGCAAAATCCTCAACGTGGAGAAAGTGCGCGTGAACAAAGTTCTGGAAAACGAGGAGATCAAAAGCATGATCACGGCGTTCGGCGGCGGGATGCTCGACGATTTCGACGAGAGCAAACTGCGCTACGACCGCATCATCTGCATGACCGACGCGGACGTGGACGGCAGTCATATCAGAATACTTCTTCTGACTTTCTTTTTCCGTTTCATGCGGCCGCTTATCGAACACGGGCACGTTTATATCGCGCAGCCGCCGCTCTATAAGGCTACCAAGGGCAAGTCGGAAAAATACCTTTATTCCGATAAAGAGCTGCAGGATTACCTGGCGGAGGTCGGCAAATGCGACATCCAGCGCTATAAAGGCCTCGGCGAAATGAATCCCGAACAGCTTTGGGAAACGACCATGAATCCCGAAACGCGCACCATGCTGAAAGTTACCATGGAGGACGCGGTGGAGGCGAACGAGATGTTCTCCGTGCTCATGGGCGAAAAACCCGAACTGCGGCGCGCGTTCATAGAAGAAAACGCGAAGCTCGTTACCGAACTCGACGTATAAAGGCGGAGATATAAAATGGCGAAAAAAGAAACCGGCGCGGAACTGACCGCGGCATTTAAAGATACGCTCGCAAAGAGCAACATAATCAACAAGGAAGTCGAGGAGGAACTGAAAAAATCGTTTATCGCCTACGCGATGGCGGTCAACGTTTCGAGGGCTATCCCCGACGTACGGGACGGACTGAAACCCGTGCACCGCCGTATTCTTTACGCGATGCACGACATGGGGCTTTATAACGACAAGGGCTATAAAAAATGCGCCAAGATCGTCGGCGAGGTGCTCGGTAAATTCCACCCGCACGGCGACAGCTCGGTCTACGACGCGCTCGTGAGGCTGGCGCAGGACTTTTCCATCAACTTCCCCCTCGTGGACGGGCACGGCAACTTCGGCTCGGTAGACGGCGATCCCGCCGCGGCATACCGCTATACCGAGGCGCGCCTTTCCAAATTGTCTGCGGAAATGCTCCGCGATATCGAAAAGGAAACGGTGGACTTTTACCCCAACTTCGACGATACCGAAATGCAGCCCGTGGTGCTGCCCTCGCGTTTCCCGAATATCTTAGTCAACGGTTCGGACGGCATCGCCGTCGGCATGGCGACCAATATCCCGCCGCACAACCTTGCGGAGTGCGTGGAGGGCTGTATCGCCCTGCTCGACAATCCCGAACTTACGGTGGACGATCTGATGCAGTATATCCCCGCGCCCGATTATCCCACGGGGGCCGTCCTCATGGGGCGTTCCGCCGTGCGGCAGGCGTACAGGACGGGGCGCGGCGGCGTGGTGCTCCGCGCGAAGACCGACATAGAGGAATTCGCCAACGGCACGAGGGAGCGGATCGTGGTTACCGAACTGCCCTACCAGGTCAATAAGGCGCTTTTGATAAAGAGTATCGCCGACCTCGTCAAGGATAAGCGTATCGAGGGCGTTTCCGACGTCAAGGACGAGTCCGACCGTTCGGGCATGCGCGTGGTTATCGATCTGAAAAAGGACGCCAACGCGCAGGTCGTGCTGAATATGCTGTACAAGCACACCAACCTGCAGGTCAAAAACGGCATTATCATGCTCGCGCTCGTCGACGGAGAGCCGAAAGTCCTCAACCTCAAGGAGGTGCTCGAACAGTATATCGCGCACCAGGAATCGGTCATTACGCGCCGCACGAAGTACGAACTCGCCAAGACCGAGGAGCGTGAACATATCGTCAAGGGCCTCGTTATCGCGCAGGCGAACGTGGACCGCGTTATAGAGATCATCAAGACCAGCAAGGACTCCGGCGAAGCGATGTCCGCCTTGATGAGCGAATTCGAACTCAGCGAAAAGCAGGCGAACGCCATACTCGAAATGAAACTGCGCCGCCTGACCGCGCTCGAAGTGGACAAGCTCAAGGAAGAACTCCTCGAACTCGACCGCATCATCGCGGATCTGAAAGACATTCTCGCCAACGAATACAGGGTGAAGGAAATCGTAAAGGCGGATCTTATCAACATACGCGAAAAATACCCCTCGCCGAGAAGGACGGAGCTTTCCTATGATTACGGCGAAATAGACATTGCGGATCTCATCGAAAAGGAAGATATCGTCATCAGCATGACGCATTCGGGGTATATCAAAAGGCTTCCCGTTTCCGAATACCACACCCAGCGCCGCGGCGGCAAGGGCATCACGGCGCACAAGCCCAAGGACGAAGACTTTATCGAAAACATGTTCGTTTCGTCCACGCATGACGACGTGCTCTTCTTTACCAACAAAGGCAAGGTGTACAGCATAAAGGGATATGAGATCCCCGAAGCGCAGCGCACCGCGCGCGGCAGGGCGATTGTCAACCTTATCCAGCTCGGCGAGGGCGAAAAGGTGCAGGCGGTCGTGCCGCTCAAAGAGGGCACGGAAGGCTATATCGCCATGGCGACCGAGCGCGGGCTGATCAAAAAGACGGCGCTCAGCGAATTTGCCAGCATCAGAAAGGTCGGCAAGATCGCGATCAGCATCGTGGAGGGCGACCAGCTTATCTCCGTTCAGCTGACGGGGGGCGAGGACGAAATCATTATGGCTTCCCGCGAGGGCAAGTGCATCCGTTTCAGCGAAAAGGACGTCCGTCCGATGGGGCGCGATACGCAGGGCGTGAAGAGTATCAACCTCGGCGAGGACGACAAACTCGTGGATATGGCGGTCATAAAACCCGACTGCGAAATCATCACCATTACGGAAAACGGTTACGGCAAGCGTTCGGATATAGAGGATTACCGCCTGCAACAGAGAGCCGGCAAGGGGATTAAGGCAGGCGTGTTCAACGAAAAGACGGGCAAGCTGGTCAACCTGAAACTCGTGCATGAAGACGAAGACGTCATGATCATCGCGGACAGCGGCATTATCATCCGCATCGCGGCGAAGGACATCAGTAAGATCGGGCGCGACACGCAGGGCGTGCGCGTGATGAAACTTTCCGAAGGCAAAGTCGCGGTCGTGGCGGTAACGCCGCACGGCGAAGAGAAAGAAGAGGGCGAAACCGCCGAAGAGAACGCCGGCGGCGAAGAAAGTCCGTCTTCGGAAGAATAATAAATAAACGAATAAACGAAAAGCCGCGAAAATCTTCGCGGCTTTTTTATAAAACGAGCGCTCCCGCGGGGGAGCGCTCTTATTTCAGTCGGATATCTTTACGATCGTATCGTAAATTTTTTCATTGTTTTCCAGCCTGTCCGCCATGTTTTTGAGCGCGTTCGGCACTTCGGCGTAGACCGTTTCCTCGAATTTGAGCTTTTTCAGATTGCAGGCTTTGTTCGCGATAAGGTTGATGCTCGAGGAAATGTATCCGTAACCCGTGTTGATGGAATGTACCACGAGTTGTTTTTTGATGGCGTTTGTGAACGACACCGAAGCGTTTTTGCCGGAAAGCCCGGTAAAAGCCACGTGCGCGTTGTAGCCCGCGAGCATAAAAGCGCTTTTGGGGGCGATATCGGAGTCCGAAATGTAGACCACGCTCTTCGCCATTCTGCCGCCCGTGATGGCGGCTACTTCCTTCACCCAGTTGTCGCTTTCGCCCAAAGTATAATAGATACCGCAGTTTTTGGCGGCCTGTATATTCTCTTCGTCCACGTCGATCAGAATGGGGACGGCCTGATAATAAATGAGCAGCTGGCTGAGAATGTTGCCGAAATTGTTCGCGCCCAGGATCGCGATGTGGTCGCCCTTCTGTATGTCGAGCTTGTCGATAATGGAAAGGGAAAGGGAAATGTGTTCGATGAACAGCGCGTCGTTGTCCGAAACGCTTTCGGGCAGGTAGTAGAGGTTAGTGGAATCCATTGTGACGAAATTCCTTAAAAAGCCGTTGAAGTTTTCGCCCGCGAACTGTAAGTCGGAGCATTTGTTCGGCTCGTTGTTGCTGCAGCTGAAACATTTTTTACAGGGGAGCGTGGGACTGATGTATACCCGCGTGCCCTGTTTTAAGTCGAACAGATTCTGTCCCGGTTCGCTGACGATGCCTATGCCGTAAGCGCCGGGCACGATGTTCAGCGGTTCGCCTTTTACGAAATGGAGCGCGTCCGTCAGAGAAACGAGCGCTTTCGATACCATTACCTTGGTTTCCGTAGTGGAATCAAACGACTCTTCTATCGTTTTGTCTTCCACCTGTTTCGCGCCGACGATGTGCCAACCTTGCATAATACCTCCGTTTCACACGCGGAATTACAAGCATATCCGCGGTGTTTGACAGTTTCAAGTATACTCTAAAAGGTAAAATAAATCAAGTAATTCGCGCAAGTAAAATTTTTTCGGACATCGGCGCGTAAATTGTTGACTAAAATAAAAAAATATTATATAATCTTTAAGAAATCTTCAAACAGGCAAAGTAGAAAGGTTAAATAAAGAAATAAAGAGGTGAAATCTTATGAAGAAAGACGTACATCCGAATTATCACGAAGTTACGGTAGTGTGCGCTTGCGGCGAAACCTTTAAAACGGGTTCGACGAAAAATACGGATACCATCAAAGTTGAAATTTGCAGCAAATGTCATCCGTTTTTCACGGGCAAGCAGAAACTTGTTGACACCGGCGGTCGAGTAGATAAGTTTAACAAGAGATACGGTATCGATCAGCAATAGTCAAAAATATCGGCTTCAAGTCTTTCTACGCTTGAAGTCGTTTTTTTTAAATCGCGAGAGGGAAACGGTTTGAGTAAAAGCAAGGAAAAAAAGGCTAAAAAGACTTCGGTGGGAGGGCAGGCCGTCATGGAGGGCGTCATGATGCGCGGGCGGACCGCCATGGCGACCGCCGTGCGGGACGCCGACGGCATTATCCGCACGGAGAGCGTGCGCCTCACGCCGCCCGAAAAACAGAAAAAAATATTGCGTTTCCCGATCATCCGCGGCGTGGTCAGTTTCGTTTCGTCGCTCGTAACGGGCATGAAGACGCTCATGCGTTCGGCGGAAGTATTCGGCGAGAGCGAGCCTTCCAAGTTTGAAAAATGGCTGGCAAAGACGTTTAAAATCAACGTCATGAGCGTTATTCTCTTTATATCCGCCCTGCTGGGCGTGGCGCTTGCGGTGGCCCTGTTCATACTGCTGCCTATCTGGTGCAGGCGGGGCATAGAACTCCTTGTAGGCGGCGATTTTGAATTTTCCATCGTGGCGAAAAACTTTATCGAGGGCGGATTTAAAATTCTCGTCTTCGTGGGCTATATATTGCTCATTTCCTTGATGAAAGACGTCAAGCGGCTTTTTATGTATCACGGCGCGGAGCATAAAACCATCGCCTGTTACGAAAAAGACTTGCCTCTGACGCCCGAGAACGCGAAAACCTGCTCGCGTATACACGACCGCTGCGGCACGACGTTCATGGTGTTCGTGATCGTCATTTCCATTTTGGTATTCGCCGCCGTGGAAGCGATTTTCGGCGCGTACGGCATCGAAATAGAAAAGATATGGCGCGTGCTTTTGAAAATAGCGCTTCTGCCCGTGGTTGCGGGACTTTCCTACGAGCTTTTGAAAGCGCTCGCAAAGACCGATTCCAAGATCGTTCTGCCTCTCAAGTGGCCGGGCATGCTGTTGCAGAAGATCACCACGCGGGAACCGGACGAGGATATGCTGGAAGTCGCGATCACGGCGTTCAACAAGGTCATGGAAATGGACGCCGACCCGACGATACCCGCGGAAAAATTCCTCGCCGCAAAGAAACGCAGGGACGTAACGGAGGATGTGAAAAAACGCCTGAAAGCGGGGGGGATAGAAGAGGAGGCGGAGGCCGAATGGATCGTTTCGCTAACCCTCGGCGTCAAGCGCGGAGAAGTGTACTCCGATGCCGTCGTTACGCCCAAATATGTGGATAAGATAAATAAACTCGTGAAAGAACGCCTGAGCGGCAGGCCGCTTTGGTACTGCGTGGGCGACACCGAGTTTTACGGATACAAGATAAAAGTGGACGAACGCGCGCTCATTCCGCGCTTTGAAACGGAAGAGCTTGTCGAACACGCCCTCAAAGAGATAAACGAAGAAAAGAGCGTGCTCGATCTCTGCACGGGCAGCGGCGCCATTGCAGTGGCCGTCGCGAAGAAAAGCGGCGCGAAGGTAACCGCGGCGGACGTTTCCCTCAAGGCGATAGAACTTGCGCAGGAGAACGCCGCGCTGAACGGCGCGGATATAGAATTTATCAAGGGCGATCTCTTTGAAAATCTGCAGGGCAGGAAGTTCGACGTCATCATAACCAATCCGCCGTATATCAAGCGCGCGGACATCGAAAGTCTGCAGCGGGAAATAAGGGAGTTCGAGCCTGTGCTCGCGCTCGACGGCGGCGAGGACGGACTGGACTTTTACAGGCGCATCGCGGAGGAAGTTCCCGCGCATATCAATGCGGGCGGCGTACTTTTCGCCGAATGCGGCGAGGGGCAGGCCGCGGATATCGCCGCGCTGTTTGAAAAGGCGGAGATCATTAGCGACATCAGCGGAAAAGACAGGATAGTAAAGGCGGTGTTTTGATGTTTAAAAAACTCGATAAAATGTTGGAAAGATACAACAAATTGACCGAGCTGACGGGCGATAACGAGGTGATTTCCCGTATCGACGAGTGGAAAGCTTACACGAAAGAACTCGCCGATATGCGGGAAACGGTGGAAAAATACCTCGAATACAAAAAGGTTTCCGAAGAACAGGCTGCCGCTAAGGAAATGCTGGAAACGGAAACCGACAGGGAAATGAAGGAAATGCTTTCCGAAGAGGTTTATGCCTGCAAGGATAAGCTGGAAGAGATCGCCGCGGAACTGCGCGTTCTGCTCATTCCCAAAGATCCCAACGACGACAAGAACGTCATAGTAGAGATCCGTGCGGGCGCGGGCGGCGAGGAAGCCGGCCTGTTTGCCTACGAACTTTACAAAATGTATCTGAAATACGCCGAAAAGAACCGCTGGAAATGCGAGGATATGGACAGCAACGCCACCGAACTCGGCGGCATGAAGGAAGTGGTTTTTTCCATTTCCGGCAAGGGCGTTTATTCCAAACTGAAATACGAAAGCGGGGTGCACCGCGTGCAGCGCGTGCCCGAAACGGAATCGCAGGGGCGGGTGCATACCTCAACCGCTACCGTCGCCGTCCTCCCCGAAGTGGAGGACGTGGAAGTCAATATCGAAGAAAAGGATCTTAAAATAGATACGCTCCGTTCGAGCGGCGCGGGCGGTCAGCACGTGAACAAGACGGAATCCTGTATCCGCATGACGCATCTGCCGACGGGCATCGTCGTATTGTGCCAGGACGAGCGTTCGCAGACCAAAAACCGCGAAAAGGCGATGCGCATCATGAAGAGCCGCCTTTACGATTACTACCAGAGCAGATACGAAAAAGAATATTCCGACAACCGCCGTTCCCAGATCGGCACGGGGGACAGGTCGGAACGCATAAGAACGTACAATTTCCCGCAGGGCAGGGTTACCGATCACCGCATCGGCTGCACGCTCTATACGCTCGATACCTTTATGCTGGGCGATATCGAGGAAATGGTAAACGCACTGCAGATCGCAGACAGAGAAGCTAAACTCGCCGCGGGCAGCGACGAAGAATAAACGTTAAGGAGAAACACCATGGAAATCACGAAAAGAGTTAAAAACATCGCGCCCTCGCTTACGCTCGAGATTACGGCGAAAGCGAAAAAAATGAAAGCGGAAGGCATTTCTGTCATCGGTTTCGGCGCAGGCGAACCCGATTTCAATACCCCCGGTTACATTATCGAAGCGGCGAAAAAGGCGCTCGACATCGGCTTTACGAAATATACGCCCGCTTCGGGCATGCCCGAACTCAAAAAGGCGGTCTGCGCCAAGTTCAAAAAGGACAACGGTCTCGATTATACGGAAGATCAGATCGTCGTTTCCTCGGGTGCGAAAAGTTCGCTCTATCACGCCATCGAAGCGATCGTGGAAGAGGGCGACGAGGTGCTCCTCCCTTCGCCTTACTGGCTGACGTATCCCGAACTCATCGCGCTCGCCGGCGGCAAGACCGTCTATGTTCCCGCGGGCAAGGAAAACGGCTATAAAGTTACGGCGGACGATCTGAGAAAGGCTTGCACGCCGAAAACGAAATGCCTCATCTTCAATTCGCCCAACAATCCCACGGGCGCCGTATACAGCAGGGAGGAGGTGAGCGAAATAGCCAAATTCGTCGAAGAGAGCGGCATTTACGTTATCGCCGATGAAATATACGAAAAACTCGTTTACGGCGGCGCGGAGCATTATTCCGTGGCGCAGTACAGCGAAAAAGTGAAAGAGCAGACCATTATCGTCAACGGCATGAGCAAGACGTATTCCATGACGGGCTGGCGCATAGGGTATCTCGCTGCGCC
>UQZE01000023.1 GCA_900545325.1 uncultured Eubacteriales bacterium | reverse complement strand
ATTTTGCAGTCGGATCTTCCTTTTCGGCAGATAAAATATCTCCAAAAAATGCGTTTGAAACGGCAGCGGCGGCATTTTCATCCACAGTACGCATTGCCGCAAGATATTCATTGACCGAAATTCTCGCGTCCGCCGATTTTTCCAAATAAATATTGCAGTTTTCCACCACGCTTTTTGTGATGGCTTGTTTATCGAGAGAAGGCGTTACCCCCTCTGCCAGCGCGGAATTGATGGCGTCCACCGCGGAAGCCGCGTTTTCGTCGTTTGCGACAATCCATTCGCTGTTTTCCTCGATCGCGGTCATCAGCGCTTCAAGGAACGCGGGATCGTTTTCTACCACACTCTTTTTCGCAACGAGCACAGCCTGCGGATAATCGCCGCCGTAAACTTGCTGTATATCGATTTTCATGGAAATATCGCCGTTCATGGTCGTGATCTTAGTCGCGGCAGGTTCGGGCAACAGCCCCGTTTTCAACTGACCGGTCTTCATTGCGGGCAGCATAGCGGATGCGTCCGCATAGTATTTGATCGTAACTTTGTCTTTCTCAACTTTTTCTGCGCAGGCCGTCAGGGAAAACAACGCGAATGCCGCGAGCAGGACTGCCATGAGTTTTTTCATTTTTCAGCTCCAATAAAAAAAATTCCTTAAACGGCGCGCGCGTAAGGAAAGGTGCTTGAAAAAACCGCCGTAACACAATACGGCTCGAAAGCGGTTGTATTCAGCCCTTTACCGTCAGGCGCACCTTCCGATTCAGGTGCATTTATTGTATATCCTTTTTTGAAATTTGTCAAACGATTGAAAAGAAAAACCCGCCCGACGAACAGAAACGCGCGTTTTTACCTCTTATTCCATTTGGCGTAAAGTATATTTTCGTAATATCCGTCCGCAGGTTTTACGATCGTATCTTTTTCGAAATCCCAAACCTCAGTGCAAGCCTCGTCCTTAAACCATCCGCCGAATAAATACCCCTCTCTTATCGGGTTTTCGGGGATATATTTTATCGTTTCCCCGTCCTCCATGTCGTCTATCCAGTAATATCCGTCGTTCGGCGCTCCCTCGTAATTATAAAAATACGATATGTTTGCGGGAAATATTCTCACCCTGTTGTCGGCATTGAATTTTGAAATAAAAAAATTACTCATATACATACTTGTATTTTCATTTATTTCAAAAACTTTTGTTATCTCCCTATTTACTCCATTTTCTATTAAAAAAGCTTTTTTTAAATTTGGACAATCTTGATACCAAAAGCGGCCATCAAGATTTTGCGTAAAATATATTACTTCTAAATTTTCACTCGAAATGTCGGGATTTCCTGTTCCCATAAGCATCTTTTTACCGATATAATCGACTGTATAGCCGTTAATTTCCTTCGGTATCGCGAGTATCTTTTTCTTTTTTCCTTCTTCCGATAACCCGTTGATATCGACCGTATTTTTCGTATCGTAAAACTTACAAACAAAATCGCCGTATTCTCCTTTATATGTGGCACACCCGAACATGCCAAACACGCCGAACATCAAAATTACGCCCACGGCAACCGATATGATTTTTTTCATTTCTTCCCTCTTTAATAATTCTTTTTAGTCCATTTGGCGTATAGTGAAGTTTCTTTAAAAAGATAATCCCCCTCTTCGTCGTATTCTTTTGCCGATACTGCGTCATTTTCGAAATCCCATGCGGTAATACATTCGCTTTCTTTATACCATCCGCCGAACGCATAGCCTTCTCTTGTCGGTTCGGGAGGCAAAAACATTATCTTTTCCCCGTCCAAGTCATCGGCGAAATGTACGACGTCAGTTCCGTCATTCAGATAATATACAACATTACAACATATTTCGAAAGACTCGAAGCTCCAAAATTTACGGGCTTCACTGACAGGAAGGCTCATTTTTACACAAAATCGATTTTGTTTAAAACTTAAATATACCTTGCTGTTTATCGCTATTATCGCTCTTAATTTTGTACATTTATCCCCAAATATTACCTTGTTTGATTGATACTGTTTAGTAAGATATACTTTTTCTAATACATCGCTGTCAAATTCCCCCACCATTTCGTACACTAGCCTATATCCTAGATATTCTACAGGCAAATTGTCTATTGTTTCAGGAATCAATAAAACTTTCTTTGTCTTTCCTTGTTCGGATAATCCAACAATTCTTGCGTGTGCAGAAGTAGACTCGGTTTCATAAAATTTCTCATAAATATAATCGCCGCTTACCCTTTTTATCTTATTTGGCAATAAATCTTTCCCTTCGTTACAACCTCCTAGTAAAAAAACGGCTATCAAAATTATCGATAAAATCATTGTTATTTTTCTCAACTTCACAACGCCTCTCCTTTCCTGAATTATTTTAAATCGTTCCCCCGTTGCATATATACAACGCGCCGAGCAATGCGTTTGTCCCGTAAAAACAAAAAACCGCGGCAAAAATTTTACCGCGGTCCGTGCCTTTGAAAATTATTTTGTTTCGCTGTACTTGTCTTCGTTGTTCCAGCTGTAAAGCTTGCGCAGTTCCGCGCCCACTTCTTCGAGCTGATGCGACGCCTCCATCTCCCTGCAAGCGTTGAAATGCGCCCTGCCGCCGCTCTTGTTTTCCGAAATCCATTTGGAAGCGAACGTTCCGTCCTGTATTTCGTGCAGAACCTTTTTCATTTCCTTTTTGGTTTCTTCGGTGATGAGGCGCTTGCCGGTTTCGTAATCGCCGAATTCGGCCGTATCCGAAATGGAATATCTCATCTTGGAAAAACCGCCGCTGTAAATCAGATCGACGATGAGTTTCATTTCGTGAATACATTCGAAATAAGCGTTTCTGGGATCGTACCCCGCCTCCACAAGCGTTTCAAATCCCGCTTTCATAAGCGCGGTTACGCCGCCGCAGAGAACCGCCTGTTCTCCGAAAAGGTCGGTTTCCGTTTCGCATTTGAACGTCGTTTCCAAAACGCCCGCTCTTGCGCCGCCGATACCGAGCGCGTAGGCAAGGGCGATTTCGAGCGTATTGCCCGAATAATCCTGATGGACTGCCACCAGCGCGGGAACGCCGTGCCCCTCCACGTATTCGCTCCTGACCGTATGTCCGGGGCCTTTGGGCGCGATCATGAAAACGTTGACGGTTTTAGCGGGCACGATCTGCTTGAAATGGATATTGAAACCGTGCGCGAACGCGAGATATTTGCCCTCTGTGAGGTTGGGTTCGATCGATTCTTTATAGATATCCGCCATTTTTTCGTCGGGCGTGAGCATCATGACGACGTCAGCCTTTTTGGCGGCTTCCGCGACGGGCAGCACTTCGAACCCCGCCTTTTCCGCGATAGGCCACGTTCTGCCCCCTTTATTGAGCCCGATAATAACCTTTACGCCGCTGTCGCGCAGATTAAGCGCATGGGCATGTCCCTGCGAGCCGTATCCTATGATGGCGACCGTCTTTTTCTTCAAAAGATTGAGGTCGCAGTCGCTTTCGTGATATATCTTTGCATTATTCAGATTGTCTGCCATAAGTTCCTCCGATTCCGCTTTTTACCTTATTATATTACTCTTTTGCTCCGTTGTCAAATTTTAATCGCTTTTTTTGCGTAAAAAAATATTTTATTCATAAATTATTTGATTTTATGCATAAAAAGGTATATACTGATTTCAAAAACACAGGCGGTATATGTGCGCATGTATCTGAAAATACTGCAAAATCTCGGCAAAGACGAACTCGTGCGTTCCCTGCTGAACTTTGCCGAAAGCGGCTGCGAACGCGACGAGGCGGAATTTCTCGCCGCGCTCTACAAATGCGGCGGCGAGCTGTCGCTGCTTAAAGCGTTGTCCGATAAAATTTTGTACGACGAAAACGCCTTTTCCACGGCTGCCGCCGCGGGAAAGAGCAACGGCTATTTAAAAAACGCCTTTTTAAGCGACGTGGAACTCATCTTCGGCGCGGCGGAAAAAGCGGAAAGGCAAAACCGTGGAAAATTCTACGCTTCGGGCACGGCGGACGAAAGGCTTTCCGCCCCGCTCGGCGAGTCGGTGAACCGGCTTGAAGGCTTTTACAGGCAGTTCGGCTACGGAAATTTTATACGCTGTTCGGCGTTTACGTTCCAAAGCGGCGATCTGCGCCCCGTGGCGAACGCGCCCGCGGTGCAGCTTTCCGACCTTAAAGATTACGAAGAGGAAAAGCGGCTGATCGCGGCAAACATAGAAAACCTTTTGGGCGGACTGCCCTTTCTCGACATGCTGCTTTACGGCGAACGCGGCACGGGCAAATCCTCCACGGTCCACGCCATGTCCAACCGCTATTTCCCGCGCGGGCTGCGGATCGTGGAACTGCATAAAAACGACCTGCTCGCCCTGCCGAAACTCAAGGAGCGGTTAAGCGGTATTCCGCTGAAATTCATGATATATATCGACGACCTCTCGCTCGAGGACGGCGACGAGCGCTTTACCGCGCTGAAAGCCGCGCTCGAAGGCAGTTTGGGCGTAACGGGCGAAAACACCATGATATGCGCCACGTCAAACCGCCGCCATATCGTGAAAGAGAGCTTTTCCGACAGAAAGGACAGCATCCACGAAAACGAATGTTTGCAGGAACAGCTTTCCCTTTCCGACCGTTTCGGGCTGACGGTGCTCTTTTCCTCCACCTCTAAACCGCAGTATCTTTCCATCGTGAAACAGCTTGCCGGGGACTTAGGCCTGTCCATGCCCGAAGACGAACTTTTCCGCCTGGCGGAACAATGGGCGCTGTCCCGCGGCGGCAGAAGCCCGCGCCGCGCGCGGCAGTTCGTCGATACCGCGTATTCGGCGGAAAAACGCGGCATACCCGTGGAATTTTAACGTCAACGCATGCGCATACGTATTTCCGAATTCTACGTATGCGCATATGTAAAGCGCCGTTCGCAACACGAACGGCGCTGTTTTTTTATTTCTTATCGCACTTTCCGCAGTCTGCGGAGGAACAGCCTATGCATTTGCCCTGTTTTTTCTTCCGCACGATATACACGACGTCGAGAACGACCAAAACGGCGACCGCGCAGATCAGCACGATATCCGCCGCGCCGAACGCGCGCGCGGACGTAACTAGCGAACCGAAAGTATACACTACGAACGCGGCGGCATACGCCACGGCGCATTGCATGACCGCGACGACGGCGGCCTTCCAGCCCGAATTAAATTCCCGCTTTATGGACGCGATCGCCGCCACGCAGGGCGTATACAGCAGAACGAACGTAAGAAACGCGAACGCCGAAAGCGGCGTGAACAGCGAACCGAGCGCGCCCGCGAGCTCGGACGTGGAAACGCCGAGCAGAACGCCGAGCGTACTCACCACCGATTCCTTCGCCGTAAAACCCGCGATCAGGGAAGTCGCTATGCGCCAGTCCTCAAATCCGAGCGGTCGGAACACGGGCGCTATAAAGCGGCCAATCACCGCGAGCAGGCTGTCCTCCTGCGCCGCGACGAAATTGAAGCGGTAGTCGAAAGACTGCAAAAACCAAATGATGATGGTCGCGAGGAATATGACGGTAAAGGCCTTGACGATAAAATCCTTCGCCTTTTCCCACATGAGCAGCACCACCGACTTGAAGGACGGAAAGCGGTAGTTCGGCAGTTCCATTACGAAAGGCACGGGGTTGCCCTTAAATTTGGTGCGCTTGAACACCAGCGCGACGAGCACCGCCATCACCATGCCGAGCACGTAAAGTCCGATCATGACGAGCGCACGGTATTTCGGAAAGAACGCCGCGGTGAAAACCGTGTAAATGGGGATTTTCGCCGAACAGCTCATATACGGCGTGAGGAGCACCGTCATCTTGCGGTCGCGCTCGGAAGAGAGCGTGCGCGTGGCCATGACGGCTGGAACCGAACAGCCGAACCCGATGAGCATAGGCACGAAACTTCTGCCCGAAAGCCCTATTTTTCGCAGCAGTTTATCCATGACGAACGCCACGCGCGCCATATAGCCCGTATCCTCCAACACGGACAAAAAGAAAAACAGCACCACGATGAGCGGCAGAAAGGACAGCACGCTGCCGACGCCCGCGAATACGCCGTCGATTATCAAACTCTTCACAACGCCGTTCACGCCCCACGCGTCCAACCCCTGCGCCACAAGGCCGCTCAGCGCGTCTATGCCGAGCGCGAGCAAGTCGCTTAAAAATTTGCCGACGACTTCAAAAGTCAGAAAGAAGATCGCGAACATGCCGACGATAAAAATCGGCAGAGCGAGGTATTTGTTTGTGAGCACCCTGTCTATCTTCGCGCTGCGCTTGTGCTCCTTGCTCTCTTCCGGCTTGACCACCGCGTCGGCGACGATCTTTTCGATAAATTCGTAGCGCATGGAGGCGAGCGCGGCGTTCCTGTCCGCACCGCCCTCGTTTTCCATTTCGAGCACGCTGTGTTCTATCAGCTCGCGCTCGTTTTCGTTGATATCGAGTTTTGCGACGATGTCCCCGTCGCCCTCCACGACTTTCGTCGCGGCAAAGCGCGCGGAAATGCCCGCCGCCTCGGCATGATCCTCTATAACGTGCGTAACGGCGTGGATGCATCTGTGCACGGGGCCCTGTTCGCAGAAATCGATGCGCCTGGGCAGAACTTTGTTTTTCGCCGTTTCGTACGCCGTGGAAATAAGCTCTTCTATCCCCTCGTTTTTGGCCGCGCTGATAGGGACCACGGGCACGCCGATCTCTTCGGAAAGTTTATGTATATCGACGGTGCCGCCGTTGGCGCGCACCTCGTCCATCATGTTGAGCGCGATGACCGTGGGCACGCGCATTTCCAGCAGCTGCAGCGTGAGATACAGGTTGCGCTCTATGTTCATGGCGTCCACGATGTTGATGATGCCGTCGGGTTTCTGCCCGATAATGAAATCCCGCGTTACGATCTCTTCCCCCGAATACGGCCGCAGGGAATAAATGCCCGGCAGATCGACCGCCGTGCAATCCTTTGCGCCGCGCACGGCGCCCGATTTGCTGTCCACCGTAACGCCGGGGAAATTGCCCACGTGCTGGTTCGCGCCCGTGAGCTGGTTGAAAAGCGTGGTCTTTCCGCAGTTTTGGTTGCCGACAAGCGCGAGTATCATTCCGCTTCTTCCTCCGTTACTATCTCTATTTCGGAGGCGTCCTCCTTCCTCAGCGTAAGCTCGTAGCCGCGCAGCCGTATTTCGATGGGATCGCCCATAGGCGCGATCTTGATCATCTTCACTTTCGTCTTGGGGATCAGCCCCATATCGAGCAGGCGGCAGCGCAGCGCGCCCGCGCCGCCCACAGCCGTAATCGTGCCGCTCTGCCCTATTTTCAGTTCGTGCAGTTTCATTTTCTTCAGCCTCTTCGGTTAGCCTACGCTAACGCCATAAATAGAGTACCACATCGGCCGCGCGAAGTCAACGAAATAAAAAAGGCGGGGAAAAATTTTTCTTCCGCCCTGAAATTTTATTCTTTATATTCGCCTATGTTCGCCAACCTAATGCCGATAACGCCGTAACGGCTTTCCCAACCGCCGAATTTGCGGTGCAGGAACTTAACGGCTTTTTTCTCTTCTTTCTTCGTAAAGCCGAATTTTTCCGCGCCGTTTTCCTTGAACAGCTTTTTGAAGGTATCCGCAAAAGCCAGCCCGTCGATCTCGGCGCACACGGTTTCGCCCGAATTCGCGTTTACGAATTTTACGATATCGCTGACGATATAATCCTGCGCCTCCTCGTTGTAGACCGCGGGAAACATCACGCATTCCTTCAGCGCGACGTTGCGGAAGAAAAGTTCGTCCGTCTCTATCGCATGCACGATTTTTTTATTGGGATTTTTCACGAGCGTGCCGCAGTGTTCGCATATCCCGTCTGCGCCGACGATATTGACCGCAGAACCGCAGTTGGGACAATGCACGCTGACCGTGCGCTGCTGCAGTTTCATGACGAACCGCTTGTTGTTGAACACGTAGCCGACTATGTACTGTTTGGCTATAAGCGTTCTCACCATTTCGCACATGGCGTTGGGGCGCGTCTGAAAGCGCTGCGCGAGCATGTCGATATAATAAACGCCTTCGTCCATAATGCTCTTCGCAACGCGCTGCAGCTGTTTATACTCCCCGAATTTCGTCCACATAATCGGCATGACGTAAAATCCGCAAAGACAGATCGCCGCGCCCACGCCCAGCATAATCCAGCCGTACCAGGTGGCGAGAATTGCGCCGAACACGACGAGCAGCACCCCCGCGGGCACGAGCAGCGACATGATGAGCGCGGTCTTGAAAAATTTTCCCGTATCTTTGATAAGTCTGTCCATAATATCTCCTCGATAGAATATTATAGCAAAAGCGCGGCGGAAATTCAATAATTTTGCGCAAAAGAGAAAAATTTTACAAAGCGCGGCAAAATACTTGCAAAAAAAGCGGAAATTTTATATAATGTATTAGCGTTCGGATTTCGAGGTGTAGCGCAGTTGGTAGCGCGCTTGGTTCGGGACCAAGAGGTCGTGAGTTCGAGTCTCGTCACCTCGACCATAAAAGAGCCGTAACTTTTCGTTACGGCTCTTTTCGTATGCTTTTACAGCTTCAGCGCGATATCTTTGGCAAACTGCCAGAATTTCGGCGACGCCGCGGTGTACGGCAGGGGCTTCAGCTCCAGATTGAGCGTGCCCTCGTATCCCGTCCGCCGCAGGGCTTCGGAAAATCCGGACCAGTCCGCCGCGCCCATGAGGGGCAGAACATGCCTGTCTTTCACCCCGTCGTTGTCGTGCAAATGCAGCGTTTTCAGACGGCCGCCGAGCGAAAGCACGGCCTCCGCGGGCTTGCCGCCGAACAAAAACAGGTGCCCCGTGTCAAGACACGCGCCGAAATATTTTTCGTCCAGCCGCGAGAGGTATTCGTTCAGCCCCGCGATCTCCGAAATAAATATCTTCCGCATTTCGCCCTTATCCCAGTCGAAAAGATTTTCAAGACACAGCGTAACGCCGTATTTTTCCAGATGCGGCAGGAGCCGCTCGAAAAATTTAAGATTGAAATCGAGTTCTTCCTTCCAGAGATCTCTCTTTCCGTAAAGCGGAAAGACGAGCGGATGGAACACGCAGCAGCGCGCGCCCGCGGCGCTTGTCGCGGCGAGCGCTTTCAGCGTGTCGTTCCAAAATTTTTCCCCGAGATAATGCGGAAAGAGCGCATAGGGCGCGTGCGACTGAAAGATTTCCACGCCGCGCGCCGCCGCATAGCTGCGCAGGGCCGAAAAATGAGCAGCGATCCCCGCTTCGTCTTTTTCCGTCCATTGAAAATACTTTTCGTAATCGTCCAGCGTGAGATCGAGCGCCTCTATGCCGTTTTCCGCGGCCGCGTCCACGATCTGTTCGGGACGGGTAAAACCGCAATTCGTAAAACTCCATGTAGATACCGATACTTTCATTTTTACAATGTCCCCGCCGTTACCGTCTGACGGTAGTTGTTGAATACGATCGAAACTTCGCTTTTATGCTTGTTCACGCCGATCGTGTGCCTCTTTTCCTCCAGCGCCTCTATCTTCGGCAGGCGGCCTTCGGTATATTCAATCAGAACGTTTTTGATATGTTCCAGCCGCAGTATGAGCCCGCCGATGCGGATATCCTGTACTTCGAACCCGAAAGACTTGTTCTCCGCGTTCCACTGCGCCTTGAACGCTTCGTAAAACTCCTTGACGTCGCGCACGATCACGTCTATTTTATCCGCCAGCCGTTTCAGTTCGGCGGCGTTTTTTTCGTCGTAGGCTTTTTTGAGTTTCACGCTGAGCTGCGCCTTGTTGCCGAGCACTTTGCAAAGCGCCGCCTGCGTGGCGAACACGGGAGAAAAGGCGTTGTTTTTCTGCGCGAGTTTCCGCAGTATGTCGTAATATCGCGCGTATTTTTCTTCAAAATCGTCCTTGATGAAACCGTCGAAAAAAGAAACGAACGGATCGGAAAACAAGAGGTATTTCGACGGATTTACGTTGATCTCCACCTTGTGCCCCGAAAGGTTGTTCGGCAAATCGAGCTTTAAAAAATCTTCGTACGCATAGCCCGATATCAACTCCGTGATACGCGAGATCCTGCCGTAATCGACTTCGCCGTTAGCGATCTTCTCCGCCACGAAAACCAGGGAGGAAAGCACCGAAAAACGCGAACATTCCCCGCCGTTGTCCCCCCACATGGTCATGAGCACGTCCGTTACGCCGTTGTTCCTGCAGGCGTCGAGCGCGGGGCGCATGGTGATTTCGGTGTATTCGTTATAGGGCGTAAAGCCCCGCCACGTCCATATGCCGCCAGCAAAGCCCGTTTCCCTTTTCATTTCCGCGTGCAGGCGGAACATGTTGTCGTAGTCTTCGCGCTTGTTGTGGTAGTAATCCCAGTATATAAACCGTATATCTTCGGGCAGATCGTCTAAAAATCCTTTCGGAAAATGTTTTTCGGAAACGTAGTACGTGCCGCCGAAAGCCGCCTTGAACACCATATCCGACCACATGGAGGGGCGGAAACCGTACTTTTTACAGAGCGCTATCACCTTTTTTAAGTGTTCTATGAGCAAACCGTATTTATCCACATAGCCGTATTTGTCGTAATAGCGGCCTCTGCCCGCGTTGTGCGCCTCGTCCATGCCGATGTTGATGTTCCGCGAGGTGAAACATTCGCCCACCGTTTTCAGGATATTTTCGATGAGTTCGTACGTCTTATCCTCGCCGATAAGCAGCGTATCCTCCTTGTCGCGGATATCCGCATATTCGGGGTGCGCGAAAAGCTGGTTGTAATGCGCGAGCGTCTGGATACACGGGATAAGCTCTATGCCGAAGAGCTGCGCGTAAGCGTCTATCTCGCGGATTTCCTCCTTTGCGTACGCGCCGCGCATGTATCCGAAGCACTCCTCGTCGTCCACTTTCAAACAGTCCTCCACGTAGAGTTCCAGATAGTCGTAGCCGAGCAACGCGAGGTAGACGATATAACGTTTGACGGCGGCGACGTTCATCACCGCGTTGCGCGCGCAGTCGATCATGACGCCCGAACGCTTTATTACGGGATTGTTTTCGGCAAACGCCGTGCCGACGAGCAGTTCTTTCAGCGCGGCGAAAAAGGTGTGGCGCGACGAATATTCTATCGTCGCTTTATTCCCGTCTCTCACGAGTTTCCACCCCTCCTTGCGCACGCACAACCCCTCGACTTCCGCATTCCCGCCGAGGTCTACGAACTTCGCGGTTTCCGCGAGCGCCTTTTGGATACTTTTGTCCTCAATATTGAATTTCATAGTCAGCCCCTCTCTGTCCGTACGCGCCGCCCGACTGCGGGCGGCGCCGCAAACTTTAACCTTTGAAACAATTCTTTTTCAGCGAAATCGCCTTCGTTTCCGCGTCGAACGTCCATACGTTCAAGTCGAAAGAGGATAAATCCGCCGCGAAAAACGCATCCGTATCGGCGTAAGCCGCCGCCGTGCTCGTGCCGCCGCTTGTATTCTGGTAAACCGGATTGACCGTTTCCTCTCCTCGCGCGGCGTAGATGAGCGCCGAATTTTCCACTTTGCCCTAGTTCTGCCCGACGATACCGCCGGCAAACGCGCTGTACGCGCCCTCTTCCACCGTTAATTTGACCACGCAGTTTCTCACCACGCCGTTTGCGCGCAGCTTCGCCGCAACCATGCCCGTGGGATTGCCGCTGTTCGCATTGCCCGTAAAGCCTTCGTAATTCCCGTAATTTACTTCGATATACACGTTTTCTATCAGGCCGTTTTCGCACCAGTTGGACACGACGGAAAATCTGTCCGCCGCCTTAACGCCGACGAAAGATACGTTGCGCACGATTGCGCCCTTATCCATGTAACCGAAAATCGCTCTGTCGCGGTCGGAGGAATTCAATATGTTCGCGTAAGGCTCGATATTGGAAATCGTATAGCCGTTGCCGTCGAAAATGCCCGTAAACGTGATTGACGAGCTCGTCTTATACGAACTGAACGCATGTACGCGGGCGCCTCCGAAATCGAGGTCGTTCATCAGCACGTATTTTTTCGCCATGCTGGCGTTGTCCTTGCCGATCGCCAAAAATTCCTCCGTCGTTCTCACGGGATTGTACATTGCGGAAACGACGGCGATTTCGCCCAGCACGTTATCGCCCACGGCGATCGTTATCACGGCGGAGCCGTCCCCTGTCGCAACGATCCTGCCGTCTGAAATCTTCACCGCCGTTTCGTCGGAGGAGGCGAGCGTTATCTCGCCTTCATACGGCTGACCGCCCTGCATGACCGTGAAGACGGGCGCCGCGGAATAGTCTTCGGGCGCCGCATAGGGGTTCCCCTCTTCGTCCGCCCCGGCGATCCATGTGAATTCATAGCTTTCCGTTCCGATTTCCACGGTGAATTCGTTTTCGCGTACGGTGAGCGTTTTCTCCGCCGTCGCCGAGGGCAGATACAGGCTGCGCGCCACCAAAACGATCTCCGTGCCCGCCGCCGCGTCCGCGCTCACCGTGAGCGCGCCGTTTTCCAGCGTAACGCCGTCCACGGGGTTTTTCAGCGAGAGGACCGCGCCGAACGCGCATATCACTTCTATTTCCGCAACCGTGCCCTGGTAGACGTTTTCGCCCGCCTCTATCAGCAGGCTGTCGCTCATCTTATCGAGGTGAGGCAGATAGCCCTCCGTAAACACCCAAATTTTGCCGTAAGCCGACAGGTCGGCGCCCGTTTCCCCGTGATAGAACGCGTCGAGCCCCGCGTACGCCGCGCTCTGCGTTACCTTGCCCGTGGAATTTTCGGAACCGTCGTGCACGCCGAGAGAACCGTTTACGTTGATGAGCTGCGAATTTTCGATATCGCCCTTGCTCTGCCCCACGACGCCGCCGATAAACGTTTCGCCGGCGCCCTCCGCCACCGTAACTACGGCGACGCAGTCCTTCACCAGCGCGCCCGCCACCGATTTTTCGGCAATGCCGCCGACGGGGTTGTTCAGATTTGTGTTCGCCGTGCTGCGGACGGTAACTTCCACATAGCAGTTTTCTATCCTGCCTGCGAGATAAGAAGATATCACGCCCGCGCGGTTATCGATATTCGCGCCGATCACGGAGAGGTTGCGCACCACGCCCGTTTTACCGATAACGCCGAATATCGACCAGTCGCTGCTGCCCGAACCGGCTTCCTGCCCCGGATTGATATTGAGCAGGCTGTACCCGTTGCCGTCGAATACGCCCGTAAACTGCGCGGTCTTCGAGGTGCTTACCGCAGTCGCCCAGCAGCTGAACGCGGGGAAAGTGCGCCCCTCGAAGTCGATATCGTTCATAAGGATATACTTCGCGTTCTGCGCCTTTCGTATATCGTCGAAATCCTGCGCGGTGCGCACGGGGTTATATACGTTGCACACGACTTCTATCGTGAGCATCACGGTACCGTTGACAACGACTTCCACCTTTGCCGTGCCGTCGCCCACGCAGGTAACCGTGCCGCCTTCCACGGCAGCCACTTCGGGATCCGTAGAGCGGATTTCAAACCCTTCTTCCACGGGTTCGCCGTTGATCTTCACCACGATCCCGAGATCTTTGCTCCATTCGCCTTCTTCGCCCTTGACGACGGTAAATTCCGCCACGGTCGTTTCCGCCGTAACTTCGACGTTGTTTTCCAGCACGGTCAGGGTGAACTCCTTTGCCGCGCCCGCGTTATACAAACTGTATACGCGCACTTTGATCTGCGTGCCCGCCGCAACGCTTTCCCCTACGGAGATCTCGCCGCCCGAAAGCGAAACGCCGTCAGTTTCCTCTGCAAGGGCGAAACGTACGGGCAGAACGCTCGTCGTTTCCGCCGAGAAAACCGCGCCCGCGTAGATCTCGAAATTTTCGTTCAATACCGTTATATCCTCAGGGATCGTGCCGAGGTGCGGATAGGCGGCCTCGTCGAACGACCAGAGCGCGGAAAACGCGGTCTTATTCATGTTTTCATACAGTTCTGCCAGCGCGGCATAACTGCCGCACGCCGTCAGCGTGCCCGCCATGGAACCGTTGGTCGGCGTTGCCGCCTCGGTAAAGCCGAGTTCGGAAAGCGCATAGCAGTTGGTCATGCTCGAACCCGACAGGTGCCTGCCGACGAAACCGCCGATACAGGACGTTTCCCCGCCTTCCGCGCCGACCGAAAGCGCGGCTACGGTGTTTTTTATATTCCCGTAATTTTTAGAGCATATACCGCCGATGGGATTATTGAAATCGCTTGCGGAGAAATAATGCACGGTCGCTTCCGCGAAACAGTTTTCGATCAGTCCGTAGTTCGTGTTGGCGAGCCCGCCCGCGATGCGGCTTTCTATGCTGACGTTGAGCGCGTTGAGGTTTCGCACCACGCCCGTATCGCCGATCCAGCCGAACAGAGAACTGTTGGCGGCCACCGCCCCTTTATATACAGGGGTGAAATTCATCACGCTGTGGCCGTTACCGTCGAATACGCCGAGAAAACCCGAATTTTTAGCGGAATGGCCGTCGCTGTAATGCGCTATCGTCTCCGCGTAACCGCCCTTAAAGTCGATATCCGCGGTCATCATGTACCAGCCGGAAAGGTCGTTGTTGACGGCTTTCAGATCTTCCGCCATCTTCACCTCGTGATAAACCGCTACGGTCTGCGTGCGCGTCTGCCCGTGATAGGATACGGTAACGCTGATCTCTCCGCTCTTTTCCGGCGTGATCTTCCCCGCCGCCGCGGTAAAGCCTTCGCCTGTGATCTGCGCTTCGGAAACGTCCTCCTCCACGCCGTTCTTTCTGACTATGACGCCGAGATCGAGTTCCTGCCCCACGAATACGTTTTCGGGGAGTTCGGGGAATATCAGCGTGTAATCGTCCGCCACGGTTACGGTGCAGGTATCGCTCAGCCCCTCGCCCGCGGCCGCCGTTATCACGGCCGTGCCCGCTTTAAGCGCGGTAACGGCGCCGTCCTCTACCGTGGCTACGCTTTCGTCGGAAGAACTCCAGGCGATTTCAGCCGAAGAACCGTCCGTCAGGGAGGCTGTCAGTTTCAGCGTGCCGCCGACCTTGATCTCCGCCTTGTCGTTGGAAAGGATCAAAAACACGTCCTCTTCGCTGACGACCACGCTGCAGGCCGCCGTGAGATTATAGCAGCTAACGGTTATCGTTGCGGTTCCTTCCGCAACGGCGGTAACGTTACCGCCGTCCACCGTGGCCACGGCCTCGTTTGAAGAAGACCAGCCGTAATCGTAGGCATTGCCGTCGCTCGCCGTTACGTTCAGCGTTTCGCTTTCGCCCACAAAGAGCGGCAGCTCGCTTTTATCGAGCGAGATCGTGAAAGAGGGTTCCAGCACCGTCACTTCGCACGCGGCGGAAACCTTTTCCGCAGTCGCGGCAACGGTCGTCTTGCCCGCTTTCAGCGCCTTGACTTTGCCGTTTTCCACCGTCGCCACCGACGGATCGGACGAAGTCCAGCTCACGGCGGCAGCCGTTTCCTCCCCGCCGAGCGTTACTTTTGCCGTGAGCGTGAGTTCCTCCCCCACGTATACGCTCGCCGAGTTCCTGTTCAGTTCGATCGCATACTTTCCGCCGCCGCAGGCCGCAAGAAAAGTAAACGATAAACATACGGCGATCAGCGCCGCGATCCATTTGCCTTTACGCTTCATACTCCACCTCCGTTTTTATTTGTTTATTTCTGCGAAAGTTCCGCTCTCCAATCCGCAAGCAGACTGGAAATAAGACTTTCGGTCGAGGTCGTCAGATACATTTCGCGCCAGACGCTGATACTGCTTTTTGCCGCTACCGTTTCAAAATCGTCTATCATCGCCTTGGCTTCGTCGTAGCTCAGCCTGTCGAAGTACAGTCCGAGATATAAAAATCTCGAAGTAAGCCGTTCCTTTTTGATGCGCTGCACGACCGTTTCGTAAAATTCGGGGTCGGACGTTTCATATCCCTTCACGGCTTCGAGCATGGAGGCGAAAAGCGATTCGAACTTGTCGAGCAGGTTCTGCGTCCAGTATTTGGAATCGTAGATCTGCTCCGCTTTGGAAGAACTGTTGTAGCAGTGCAGCCCGTCCGCCTCCCACATGGAATAGCTCATGCGCACCAGGTCGTAATATTCGCGGTAATAGGGCGCGGCCTCCTTATAATAATGATCGATAAAATCGTTTACCAGCCCGTCGAAGGAAAGGCTCGTATCCCACATGAGTTTTGCCTGCACGTAGCACATAAGCTCCTGCATGCCGCCCGCGGGCGTTTCCTTGTTGCCCTGATGGTAGACGAACCGCGCGCCGAGATCCTTTAAGATGTTGTAATCGTCCACGATGGAGGAAAAGTTGTTGAACGGTATGAAATAATACTTGAACACCTTGTTGTACATCCACACGAACATATGGCCTTCCGCCACCGCCTGCCAGCCCTTGAACACGGCCTCTACGTCGGAATTGCAGGGCGCGTAATAGTCGTGCGAATTGCACGCGTAGATGGGCGCGACCATAACCGTTACGTTGGAACGCGGCAGAACGCTGTCGTCGACGGGACGGTATTCCCCGTCTACAAAGTTCACGGGCGCGTTCTGCGTCTGGTGATAGCCGAACGTGCAGAGCGTGAACACCCTTCCCGGTTCGTTTTCGTCGATATACCGCTGAACGTCGTCCGCGACTTGGTTGACGAAACGCATCATCACGCCGCTGTTTTTATATACCGCCGTCTGTTTTGAACACTCCTCGCAGGTGCAGAAGGTATTGACGTCCTCCTGCCCCAGCATGATATAGCCGCAGTCGGGATTTTCCTTGACCAGTTCGATGACGTTTTTGGTAAATTCCGCTCGCATTTCGTCGTTCGTCAGGCAAAGCTGCGTGCCGTCGGGGCTGTACCAGTCCTTATGCGCGTCGTAATACGTTTCTGTGGGCATGATCTTGAAATGCGAATGGCTCCAGTAGATCCAGCCTTCGTTGTAGAGTTCCTGCCTCATGCGGTTGCGGAAAGTGGCGTTCACGCTGTACGGATACAACCCCACCGACCTACGGTCGAACGCCGGTCTTTCGGTTACGTCGAAGATTTTCAGATGCAGGTCGTCTACGTTTTTGTCGATATAGTATTCGTCCTCGGCGTACACTTCCAGATTGAAAGTGCGCTCCAAAAATTCGTACATAGCGTACATCGCGCCGTTGTCGCTGCACCCCGCCATGACGACGGTGTTGCCTTTCGTTACCAGGCGCAGCCCGTCGGCGCCGAGTTCTTCCGCCTTGGTTTCCACGCCGCTGCCGCGAAACATGCCCGTTTCGCCGATCGAAAGATAATAGCCGTTTTCGTCGAAGGAAAGCGAATCGTCGCTCAAGACGGAAAGCGTAACGCCCGTGGCCTCCTTGAAAAAGAGCTGCAGTTCGCCCGCCGCGGAATTGATCGTTTTGGAGGCGTTTTCGGGCACGACTATCTTATAAGGCGAACGGCCGTCCTCCACGAGATAGGTTGAAGAGAACTTTTCGCCTTCGTCTTTCGGCTCTTCCTTATTTTTCTTGCAGCCTGCGGAAAACAGCATGACGCCCGCCAGCAGCAAACAAACGATATTTCTGAATTTTTTCATACTTCCCTCCGTCAGGAAACCTTGATCTCGCGCTTTATATACGCGTAGTTGCCGTAATCGTCCTCGACGTAATACGAAACGAGATACGTGCCCGCGCCGTCGGGTGTAAATTCGTAAACGTTTTCGGCGAGCGCGTACATGCGCCCGTCGGGTTCCGTCACGAACACCCATACCCGCATATTTTCGCTGTTGTTGTCCGTCGCCGCAGCCTGCGGAAGTTTCACCGCTTTGCCGGTTTCGCCCTCCGCGGGCACATCGCCGTTCAAACTGAGCTCTGGATCGATCCTGTCCTTGATGGTAACGAGATAGGTCGTCGATCTGCTGCGCCCGCCGGCGGAAGCCTCGTAAACAAAGTTATAGGTACCGTATTCGTCGGGCGTAAAGACGTACGGTTCGTCTATCGCGCCCTCGTACACCACGCGGGAACCTTTTTTGATCGTGAGCGTGATTTCCGCGTTCGGGGCGAGCACGTCCGCCACGACGGCCGCGGGCGCCGTATACGGCACGCCGATATCCGCCGTGTTCACGATGAAATCGGTCAGCTGGAACTGAGGCGCGACGCGGTCGGCCGTCATATCTGAAAAATACTGATTGCCGATCTGCACCACGCGGAGCGCGCTCTCGCCCTCCACGCCGACGAGGCGTATGCTCAGATAGACCTTCTGGCTGGGAAATCCCGTAAACGCCGCGCCGCCGTCCGTAAAGGCCGCCTTATCCATCGGCTTGTTGGCGTTATTGTCCGTAAAGTACAAACTGTTGTTGTTATAGCTGACGGAAAATCCGTACGTCGTTTTGTCGAAGAAGTTTCCGTAGATCTCGCTGCTTCCGTTTCCGCAGTCGAACAGGCTCGAAGAACCGCCCGAAGCGTTTTTGGCGACGGTCGCGCTCACCGAAACGGAAGGATCTTCGCTGTCGGTCAGCGTGAATACAAAGGCCGAGAATTTGTTATATGCGGAAGGCACGTAAAAATCCAGTTGCAGATTGTTCGCGACGAGCGGGTTTGCGAAGATCAGTTCCGCACCCTCGCTTTCCGCCACGTATTCCACGTAATCGGCCGTTTTGTTCACGCGGGCGATACCCTTCGTGTAAAAATATGCCGACATATCTATGCCTCCGTCCTCGCCCACGGGTTTGAGCACCGCGACTTCATAGGGCACCGAAGTCGTTTTGCCCGCCGCGTTTTCCGCAACGTAGCGCACGGTTATCTTATCCCCGCCGTTTTTCACCCGCGGCACGAACTTCCTGTCCGCGCCCAGCGTTTCCGTCTTTCCGCCGTATTCGATCTCTATGCGCTTTTCGGGCGTTTCCTCTTTGCCCGAGGAATAATCCACCGCGTAGAAATCGGGCAGGACGTATTCGTATCCCTCCAGCATCACGCCGTACAGATTTACGTCGTACACGACGGGGGAATCGCTCGTCTTTACGTCTATTTCGTAGGTTATTTTCCCCGTTCTGCCCAAAAAGTCCGATAAGGAAATTTCAAGCGTATACGAGCCTTCTCGGTTAAACGCGAAATCTGCGGCGTCAACCTCTTCTCCGAACGGGTCTTTCAGCGAAACGGCGGCGTTTACCTCGCCCGAACCGCCGAACGGCGCGCCGTTCGGCAATACGAAACGCTCGCCTACGAAATATTCCGTTTTCAGTTCGCCGTCGAAACGGTAACCGAACGCCTCCAGCTTTTCGGCCACGTCCAGCCGCACGGCGTATTCCGCCGCGTTGCCCGATCTGTCCGCGGCCGAATACACGATGGTGTAAACGCCGCTCTCGCCGGGCACGAAGGCACCGTTTTCCGCCTTATATTCTTTCTGCGAGGCCGTCTGATAATTTTTATAAACCTTCACGCCCGCGTTCAGTCTGCCGTCCACGGCGTCGAACGCGTCCGCGGGGAAGATCGGGTACGCGACGCCGACTTCGCCCTGCGGCAGCGCGTTTTCGTCATATCCGAGGAAATCCACGCTTATTTTCGGCGCGGCGGCATCGTCGATCCATTCACTTTCCATGGAAACGCCGTTAACCTCGCTGACGAGCAGTTTCGCGCTGTCCCCCTGCAAATACTGTACGGAAATGCTGAGATACACCTCCCCCGTG
>UQZE01000022.1 GCA_900545325.1 uncultured Eubacteriales bacterium | reverse complement strand
TCTTCCATATGCTCGTTCGCCAGGCGGAAGGCCTCCGCCATGCCGACGATAGCGGGCACGTTGGTGGTTCCGCCGCGTTTCATGCGTTCCTGATGTCCGCCCGTAACGATGGAATCGAGGCGCACGCCGCTTTTGATATACAAAACGCCCACGCCCTTAGGCCCGTAGAATTTATGCGCCGAAAAGGACATCATGTCCACGCCGAGTTCCTTAACGTCGAGTTTCAGTACGCCCGCCGCCTGCACGGCGTCGGTGAACACGGTAATCTTGTGTTCGCGCGCGATTTCGGCGACCTCTTTGATCGGCTGAATGGTGCCGACTTCGTTGTTCGCCGCCATCACGCCGATAAATACGGTGTCGGGGCGGATGGATTCTTTCAGATGATCGAGGTCGATCACGCCGTCCTTATCCACTTTGAGATAGGTTACCTCGAAACCGTCCTTTTCCAGCTGTTTTGCCGTAGTGAGCATGGCGGGATGCTCTATGCTGCTGATGATCAGGTGTTTTCCCTTGTTCCGCATGGCGTGCGCCGTGCCGCGGATTGCCCAGTTGTCCGCCTCCGTACCGCCCGAAGTGAAATAAATTTCGCTCGGTTTGGCGTTGATCAAGCGGGCGATGGTGTCGCGCGCCTCGTCCACGGCCTTGACCGCGTCCCGTCCGAAGGCGTGCTGCGAATTAGCGTTGCCGAATACTTCCGAAAAGTACGGAAGCATTTTTTCAAGCACTTCTTTTTTCACGGGCGTGGTAGCCGCGTGGTCGAAATATATTCTTCTATCCATATTCTGCCTCTAAAAACTTTCTTCAAGCATGTCCCTAAGCGTAACGGAGTCCAAAAACTCGTTCATCTTCGCGTACAGCTTGCGCCACACCTTGCCCGACTTGCATTCGCATTTGTCGCAGGCCGAGGAAACGCAGTGCACGAGCCGCATATCGTCTTCCAGCGCGCGGGTGATCTCCCCTACCGTGGTCCTTTCGGGCGGCCGCACCAGCATGTAGCCTCCGCTCGCGCCGCGGCGCGCCGTAACGATGGAATTTTGCGTAAGTATGCGCATGATTTTTTCGAGGTATTTGCCGCTTACCCCGATCTTTTCTTCAAGCTCGGTAGCGGAAACCGCGTCGCCGTACCGTCCCGCGAGGATCTGGCAGGCTTGCAGCCCGTAATGCGCTTTTGATGAAAGTTTCATTTTCGCTCCCGCTTAATTCCTACCTTTTTGGTAGCAATTGTATTATAGTACGGACTCGCTCTTCTGTCAAACGTTTTTTTATAAAAAAACCGCCCGAGGTGAAAATTTTTTCGGGCGGCAGATTTCAGATTATGCCGAGCGCGGAAAGCGTTTGCGCGATCTTTTCCGCGGCGAAGACCATCTGTTCTTTCGTATGCGTCGCGGTATAGCTCGTCCGCATGAGGCTCATGCCGACGGGCGTCGCCGGACTGACGACGGGGTTGACGTACACGCCGTTTTCAAAGAGCATTTTGCACGCCTCGAAGGTCTTTTTGTCGTCGTAAGTATATACGGGGATAATGGGCGTGGAGCTTTCTATGATCTTTACGCCGCGTTTTTTGAGTTCCCCTCGCATGAAATCGGATATTTCGGCGAGATTTTTCACGCGCTCCGGCTCTCTTTTCAGAATTTCCAGCGCCGTCCGCGCGCACGCGACGGACGCGGGCGTGATGCTCGCGCTGAAAATGAACGGGCGGGAAACGTGCCGCACGTATTCGCATATCTTTTTATTCGCCGCCATATAGCCGCCGAGCGAGGCCATCGATTTCGAAAACGTGCCCATGTAAATATCCACTTCGTCTTCGAGGCCGAAGTGCGAGGCCGTGCCGCGGCCGCCCTCTCCGAGCACGCCGAGGCCGTGCGCGTCGTCCACCATGACGCCCGCGCCGTATTTTTTCGCTATCCGCACTATTTCGGGCAGTCTGCATATTTCGCCGCTCATGGAAAACACGCCGTCGGTTACGATAAGCGCGCCGCCCGCCGAGAGGTCGAGCGAAGCGAGCTTGCGCTCCAGATCTTCCATGTCCGAGTGATTGTACCGCACCATCTTTGCAAAGGAAAGGCGGCAGCCGTCGTATATGCTGGCGTGATTTTCCTTATCGCACAAGACGGTGTCCGTACGCCCGGCGACTGCGCTGATGATGCCGAGATTTGACTGAAATCCCGTGGAAAAGGTAACGGCGTCCTCCTTGCGCAAAAACGCGGCGAGTTCTTTTTCCAAAGCGACGTGCGTTTCCAGCGTGCCGTTCAGAAACCTGCTGCCCGAACATCCGCTGCCGTATTTTTCGAGCGCCTCCACGCCCGCTCTGATCACGCGCTCGTCCGAAGTCAACCCCAGATAGTTGTTGCTGCCGATCATGAGGATATCCCTGCCCTCCATTTCGACGCGGGTATCCTGTTTGGTGTTCAGCACGTGAAAATAGGGATAAAGCCCCCATTCCTTCGCGCGGGCTACGTTATCGAGCCGTTCGCATTTTTCGAATATTTTCATCACTACCTCCATAAATATGGAATTATTATATTATATTTACGGAGATTTTGCAAACGATTGGCGCGCATTTGTCCCGCCCCGCCTGCCGCGGGCCGAACGGGCGGCGGAACGGACTGCGGGCGCAACCCGATCCCGAGCGCGCCGCACGGCGTCCGCACCGAACACGCAGCCGTTTTCCGCGGCGGCGGAAACGACGGAAACGCGAAGCGGACCGCCGCGGAAAAAGCGGCTCAGTTGAGCATGTTCTTTTCCTTGTTGTTCAGAAACCAGCTGACCGCCTTTTTGCCGTCCTCGCCGCCGTAAAGCACGTTCTTCAAACGGATATTTTCCACTTCGAGTTCGCCCAGCCGTTCGCGGAGATAGGCGTTTTCCTGTTTCAATTTGCCCGTTACTCTGTCGAGCAGGGAATTGATCTCGTTCTGCAGGCGGCGCAGCATGGTGTCGGGCACGAGCCTGGTGTTGCTCTTTATGCCTACGGGATCGACGAACACGCCGCTTTCCGCGCGGATTTCCGCGGCGATCTCGCCCACGAGCGGCTGCTTGTTTTTCAGAACGTTCCTGTATTTGTTCTGATAGCGGAGCGCCGTCTTTTCGTCGCCGTCGGAAAGCTCGCCTATGATCTTCCGCGCGGACTTGCCCTCCTTTTTGCCGAGCAGTATCTTCTTTACGAGTTCGCGTTCCTCTTCGTCCTTGAATTCCGAAATCTTCTGCACGGTGATCGGCGAACCTCCGAAATATTTTTCGGCAAAGGACTTATCCTCCCTGCTCTTTTTGGCAACCGCGTAATACATATTGCGCACCGTGCCCTTGCTCTTGCCCGTGGCCGCGGCGAATTCTTCAAAGGCTTTGCTGAGCGAACCGCCCTGCTTTCCGTCGAGGTACTTGATCAGCTTTTCGACGTCCTTCTGTTTGAAACCGTAAATTTTATCCATGTTGAAAACTCCTTTCCTTTCGTTACCGGAATAATTGACATAAAGCGCAAAGTTTATACATACATTTAAATAATTTATGAATATCTATATTCTGGCAGAATTTCCGTTCGCCCTGAAACGCGACGGAAAGGAGCTTGCAAAAAACGCGAAATACTGCGAACTGAGCGCGGACGGGAATTCCGTTCTGGAAATCATGCCCCTCGACCTTTCCCCCGCCCGCTGTTTTTCTCCGAGCGAGGCGTTTTTCCGCGCCGCGGACGAAAACGCCGTAAAGGTGCGCATGGAAAACGGCGGCTTTCTCAAGCTGAAAAAGCCGCGCAGTCCCCTGCCTTACGAACTGCTCTTTCAAAAAAGACTGGCGGGCGCGCTCGTTACCGCCTATGCGGACGGCGTCTATAAGCTTTCCGTGGAAACGAAAGGCGATTACAAGCTGATCGCCTTTGAAGCGCGCATTGTGGACGCGGGGGAATTTTTCGCCTTTAACCGCGATTTTATCTACGCGCGCGCCGAGGACGGCCGCCTCGTATGCCTGCTGGCGGGAGAACGCGCGGAAATCGTTTTCGACGGGCAGGCGGATTCGTTCGGCTTTGAAAACGGCTTTTATACGGTATGCCGCCGCCGCGACTGTTTTGCGCACGAAACGCGGGTATACTGGACGCTTTCGGGCGCGAAATTCGTCCCCGCGGAAACCGCCGTTTCCAAGGGGCGCGACCGCGAAATCCCCGACGTCATTCTTCCCTATGCCCTCGCGGAGGCCCTGCTCGCGGGCGAAGATCCCGCGCGCTATCTTTCGGATAATATGCGCCAGAACGCCGCCGCGCTCGGCGGATACTTCGGCAACTTCACGGGCGTGTTCCCGCCGCCGCGGCGGGAGGGCGACGTCCGCCCCCGCCTGCTGTACCGCGAAACGGAGGGCGTTTACCGCGCGCGGACGCTGCAATGCGAGGTAATTTCCGGCCGTATAGACAATTTAACGATTATTTAACGGCGCAAAGGTTAAAATTATCTTGTATAAAATCCGCCGTTATGCTACAATATTAGAAATTATAAACACAAGGAGCGAAAGAAAAACTCATGTTTTTTTATTTGTACAGTTACTGGTGGAGTTATATCATCATACTCCCCGGCATTATTTTCGCCATCTGGGCGCAGGTGCGCGTTTCCTCCGCTTTTTCGAAATATTCGCAGGTATCCGCCCGTTCGGGCTGGACGGCGAGCGATCTTTCGAGAATGCTGCTCGAAAAAAACGGCTGCGCGGTTACCGTTCAGCCCGTGCAGGGTAAGCTGACCGACAACTACAACCCGAAAACGGGCGTGCTTTCCCTTTCCGAAGCGACGTACAATTCTTCCAGCGTGGCGGCGCTGGGCGTTGCCGCGCACGAAGTAGGGCATGCCGTTCAGCACGAAAACAATTATATTCCGCTGAAACTGCGCTCGGTGATCGTGCCCGTGGTCAACTTCGGCACGAGAATGGCGATTCCCCTCGTACTCATCGGCGTGCTGCTCGAATGGATCGTAGCGGCGACGCCCGAAGTCGGTTCGGCATTCATATCGCTCGGCATCATCTGCTATTCGCTGGCGACGGTGTTCGCCCTCATAACCATTCCCGTGGAACTCAACGCCTCGCGCAGGGCGAAGAAAATGCTTCTCGAAACCGGCGTGCTGGAAAAAGACGAAGTCAGGGACGTGAGCAAGGTGCTTTCCGCGGCCGCCATGACGTATTTCGCAAGCCTGCTCGTTTCTCTTCTCTATTTCCTGCGTTTTCTCATGATCGTATCCCGTTTCAAGCGGAACGACTAAAAAAGGCCTCCGCCGAGGCCCCAAAGATAAAGGCGCGCAGTTTTCGCTGCGCGCCTTTTTTCTTTATTTTACTTTGATGCTTTTGATTTCGAGTTTAGCGGAATCCACGATCTTCACCGTGTATTCGTCGTACTGCGTGTCGATCTTCTGCGAATTCTTGTTGTCGGGATCGTCCGCGCTCGCGTAGGCGTTCGTTACTTCCTCGAATTCCTCGGTCGTTACCATGCGCCACACGGGTTCGCCGTTTTCTTTTTTCAGCCTGCCGTCGCGGTCGGCCTCGAAATAACAGGTGTATTCCGTATAATATTCGTCGTCCGCAAAGAGCGCGATCATGTCGTTGATCACTTCGAGATCGTCCTCCGTGGAATATTTCGCGAATACGCAGAAATAACCGTTATACGAACTGATGTCGCTCTTGGGCATATAGATCTGCGTGGTGCTGTTCGTAAAGCCGTTGTTGGAAAAACTCTTGGTGGAATCCCACGTTCTCCACAAGCCGAGATACCCCGTCGAGTTCGTAAGGTTGCTGCCCGTGGTGCCGTTCTTTTCAAAGTCGGCGTCGGGAACTGCCGTCTGCTCGGCGCGCACGAACGCGTCGCCGCTTTTCTTAAGGCCGCCGAACATCAGCTGGGAGCTGGTGCTCGCCCCGCTCGACTTGCTCTGTTCGTACAAAACGCAGTCGGTATAGTTGCCGTCCGCAACCGCCTTTCTGACCGCCGCGACCGCTTTGGGAGCGAGCCCTTCGTACATATCGAAAGAAACGGTTTTGGATTCTGTCGTTTCCGTTTCGGTGTTGTACACGACGACTTCCAGCCGCAGTTTCACGATCTTGCTGCACCCCGTCGCCATGGCGAGGGTGGTAAACAGCATCGCAAAGGTCAAAATGCCGATGATGATTTTTTTCATTGATTCTCTCCGTCCGCGGTACGCGGAAAATATTTTGCTTTATTAAAACGGCCGAAAGCCGCCTTATTTATATATTTTACTAATAAAAAGCCGTTTTGTCAAATCGTTTGCGGTTTCTTTTTCGCGAAGTTTGTAAATTAAGGACATTTCCGCCCGTCGGGCGGAACGCGTTCCCCCTGCCGCGCTTTTGCCGAACGAAAAACGCGGAGCGACTGCCCCGCGTTTTTTATATTTACGAAAATTATTCCGCAACGACTTCCGCGCCGATTTCTTTGAAAGCGGCGACGATTTTGTCCGCCTCTTCCTTGGTCGCGTTTTCTTTGATAACGCCGAGCTTCTCTACGAGGCCCTTCGCTTCCACGAGGCCGAGGCCCGTAAATTCTCTAACAGCCTTGATCGCGGCGATCTTGTTGCCGCCCGCGTTCTTCAGCGTTACTTTGAATTCCGTCTTTTCTTCCGCAGCTTCAGCCGCAGCGGGAGCGGCGCCGCCGACCACGGCCACAGGAGCCGCAGCGCTCACGCCGAATTCTTCTTCGATCGCCTTTACGAGATCGTTAAGTTCCACAACCGTCATGGTTTTGATTTCTTCAATCATTTTTGCGATATCCGCCATTTTTGTTATCCTCCGAATTTTTTATTGTTTTTTTTGCGTTATTATTCCGCTTTTTTATCCGCAACCGCTTTCAGCGCTACGGCAAGGCTCCTTACGAAGCCGGACAGCGTGCCTGCGAGCATGGAATACAGTTCCGTCTTGGACGGGATTGCCGCGAGCGCGCTCAAACCTTTTACGTCGACGTAAGCGCCGTCCACGTAACCGCTCTTCATGGAAATCTTATCGGTGTACTTCTTCGCCGCGTCTACCAGGATCTTGCAAGCCGTGGTTTCGTCTTTCGCGAAGGCGACCGCCGTCGGACCGTTCAGGTCTGCGTCGAAATCCTTTACGTTCAGTCCGTCGAAAGCCTTTCTGACCAGCGTGTTTTTGTAAACTTTGTACTCGACGTCCTGTTTTCTGAACTCATGTCTCAAAGCGGTGTCTTCCGCGACGGACAGGCCCGCGTAGTGCACGAGCACGACCGACTTGGACGATTTGATCTTTTCGCTGATCTCTTCGACTACCTGCTTTTTAGCCTCAATATTAGCCGACATGTCTTTACCTCCTTTTCTTTTTTCCGAAAACGAAAAGCCCTTATACCGCCGAAGACGATATAAGGGCTTAAAAAATCCCGTTGAAATCGCACCTCGGCAGGCTGCCTTGCGGCATTTAGAAAGACCTGCTGTCTTCGGTTATTTGATTTTACCGTTTTATTTTAGCTTACAAAACGCCGAATGTCAAACGTTTTGCGCAAATAAACAAAAATTAGTTCTTCGCCGCGATCTTTACGCCGGGGCCCATGGTGCTGGCGAGCGTAACGCTCTTGACGTACTGTCCCTTGGCGGCGGCGGGTTTCGCCTTGATGATGGCGTCGATCAGCGCCTCGTAGTTTTCGAGGAGCTTTTCCTTGCCGAAGCTCTTTTTGCCGATGGGGCAGTGAATGATGGCGGTCTTGTCCAGCCTGTATTCCACTTTACCGGCTTTGGTGTCGTTGATCGCCTTGACCACGTCCATGGTAACCGTGCCCGATTTCGGGTTCGGCATGAGGCCTTTCGGTCCTAAGATCTTACCGATGCGCCCGACCACGCCCATCATGTCGGGAGTGGTGATAATGACGTCGAAATCGAACCAGTTTTCCGTCTGGATCTTCTGCACCAGCTCTTCCGCGCCGACATAGTCCGCGCCGGCGGCTTTCGCCTGGTCGGCCTTTTCGCCCTTCGCCAGAACGAGCACCCTTACGGTCTTGCCCGTTCCGTTGGGCAAAACGAGCACGCCTCTGACCTGCTGATCGGCCTGTTTGGGATCTACGCCCAGTCTTACGTGCAGTTCCACCGTTTCGTCGAACTTCGCTTTCGCCGTGGCGAGCACCGCCTCGATGCCTTCGCCGGCTTCGTAAAGCTTGGTCTTGTCGATGGTCTTTGCGCTTTCTATATATTGTTTACCGTGTTTCATTGATTATCCTCCTTGTGGTACGAACGAGTTTCTCTCTCCCACTCTCTTAATAGGCTCAGTCTACGACGAGAACGCCCATGCTTCTCGCGGTGCCTGCGATCATGCTCGCCGCCGCTTCGAGCGTGTTTGCGTTGAGATCGGCCATTTTCTGCTTGGCGATCTCTTCTACCTGCGCTTTGGTGATCTTCGCGACCTTGTCCTTATTCGGCTTCGCGCTGCCGCTCTCTATGCCGCACGCTTTCTTGATGAGAACGGGTGCGGGGGGCGTTTTGAGCACGAACGTGAAAGAACGGTCCTGATAGATCGTCATGACCACGGGAATGATGAGTCCCGCCTGGTCCTGCGTCTTGGCGTTGAATTCCTTCGTGAAGCCCGGTATATTGATGCCGTGAGGTCCGAGCGTGGAACCTACCGGGGGGCCCGGAGTTGCCTTGCCCGCCGGAAGCTGCAATTTAACAACCGCTGTAACTTTCTTAGCCATTTTAGTTTCCTCCATGTGCGTGGTGCCGTCGTCGCGCCTCGAAAAATTTGCGCGACTCCCACTTATTCAAGCGGAACGCCGTTCCGCTTATATGCTTATTCTTCCGCCGCCTCTTCGGGCTCGATCACGGTCTTTTTGATCTGCACGAAATCGAGTTCCACTTCGGTTACCCGGCCGAACATCGTAACGTTCACCTTCGCTTTCTGCGCGGGCGCGTTGAGTTCGGTAATGACGCCCGTGAACGATTCCAGCGGGCCTGATACGACGCGGACGGTGTCCCCGACCACGTAGTCGACATTGACCGCGACCTTCTCTATGCCGAGGCGGGCGATCTCCTCTTCCGTAAGCGGAAGGGGCCTGCCCTGCGGACCGACGAACCCCGTTACCCCCCTCGTGTTGGTTACGAGATACCAGATGTCGTTGGAATAAATCATTTTCAAAAAGACGTAACAGGGGAACTTTTTGCGCTCCACGAGTTTTTTCTTTCCGTTCGCCTTTTCTTCCAGCGTTTCCTCCGTGGGGATTTGGATTTCGACGATGTTTTCCTGCAGGTTATTGTTTTCAATCAGCTTTTCGAGGCTGTCCTTGACCATCGCTTCGTAACCCGAATACGTATGGATGACATACCACTTAGCCTGTTCTTCAGCCATGACGATTACCTCTTATTTGACCAAGAGTTTCAAAAGCGTGGACAGGCCGAAATCGATCAGCGTGAGCACGATCAAGAAAATCAGAACGACCGCAAGAACGATACCCGTATGCTTGACCACTTTGCCGAAAGAGGGCCAGGAAACCTTTTTCAGTTCGGAAAAAACTTCCTTGCACTTTCTGCCGAACCGCTTGAAGATGTTCGGTTTCTTGTTTACGGGCTTCGCTTTCTTTTCGGGTTTATTGTTTTCGACGGCGACGGATTCCGCTGCCGCCGCGCTTGTTTCCTTCTTTGCCATTTTTACTCCTTACCTTACCGTATTTTCAATTCGGCACAAAAAAAGTTGCGGCGCGGCCGCCGGAATTACTTCGTTTCCTTATGCGCCGTGTGCTTTTTGCAGTGCGGGCAGTATTTGTTGAGTTCTATCCTGTCGGGATCGTTTTTCTTATTCTTGAACGTATCGTAATTTCTGTTTTTACATTCCGTGCAAGCCAACGTGATTTTATTTCTCGCTCCTTTTGCAGCCATGGTACTTACCTTCCGATATCAAAAAATTAACACCCCTGCTATCTTTCGGAGTGCTTTACAAGTCTAACATTTAAAAAATCTTATGTCAAGCTTTTTTGGCGTTTTTTACGCAAATTTTTACGGTTTTTCCCTGATTTTCGGGATTTTGTGCGTACGGAAAAACCGTACCCGACATGTTGTGTGCGAAAAGCGGAAAAATTTCGCTTTTCGCGTGTGTTTTTCGCGCGGAATGTAGTATAATGTAAGTATGGCAGCATACATCACGCACAAACTCGCCGCAAAGGCCGTTTTTTCCGCTCTCGGCGAGGACTTGAAAGAAAAGATAACAGCTCCCCTCCGCTATTACGCGGGGGCGCAGGGCGGCGACTGTTTTTTCATATACCGCCCGCTCAGGAAGAAAGGTTTCAACCTCGGCAAGCTTCTGCACCGCAGAAACGTATACGCGTTTTTTTCCGCGGCCAGGGAATACGCAGAAAATACGGGCGATTATTCCTATATCCTCGGCTATATCACCCATTACGCCGTGGACACCGTATTCCATCCCTACGTATACGCGACGGAATACGAAACGCTCGCCTCGCTCGAAAAGCCGCGCAAAAAGGACAAGGTGCACTTTCTCATAGAGCGGGACGCCGACGCCTTTTTGCTGCGCCGCTACGGCGGGAAAGACGATACGGGACCGCAGGCGCCGCCGAGCGAAGAAGACGGAGACGCCATATTCGCCCTGCTCGACTACGCGGTGAAAAAGTCCTGCGGGTTCGGTCTGGAAAAGAAGGCGGTAAAAAGCGCGCTCGCGCGTTTCCCCCGCCAGCAGTCCTATCTGTTCGACACGGAGGGCACGCGGAGGAAACGGATTTACGGCATAGAGAAAAAACTGCGCCTCAGGCACTTCTTTTCCTATATGTTCCTGCGGGAAAATCCCGACGCGCGGTTTGAAACGCTTAAAAACGGCGGCGAAGAAAAGAGCGTGTACCGCTTGTTCGAAGAGGCGGTGGAAAAGTCGGTGATGCTGATCGGGCTTTTCGTGCGCACTCCTGCGGGAGAGGCGCTGGACGAAACGCTTTTTTCCTCCGATTTCAACAGCGGCAAAAGGGAACGAAAGAAAAGATGAAAACGGCGCGGGGTTTCCGCGCCGTCGTTTTTTATGTCCGGGCAGGCTCTCCGCCCTCTTTTTCCCGCGCGTTCTTTTTGGTAAGTTCGCGCACGGCCTGAAAAACGTAGCTCACGGGGATCATCTTGATCCTGCCGCGGAACGCCTCCGCCGATTTTAAATTGCTTTTCGGCAGAATGACCGAAGTAAATCCCGCGTTTACGCATTCGCGCACCCGCATTTCCGCATGCGACACGCCGCGCACCTCGCCCGTCAGCCCCACTTCGCCGAAGACCGCCGTGCCCGCGTCCAGCGGTATGCCCGTATAGGCGCCCGCGAGCGCCAGGAGCACCGCGAGATCGACCGACGGTTCGCCGAGCTTTATGCCGCCCATGGCGTTCAGATACACGTCCTGCGAATAGAAAGGCAGGCCGCCCTTTTTTTCGAGCACGGCCAGCATGAGAACGAGTTTGTTGTAGTCGATGCCCAAACTCATGCGGCGGGGCATTCCGAACACCGTTTTCGCCACCAATCCCTGGATTTCCACGGGTACGCAGCGGTTGCCCGAAACGAAGGGCGTTACCACGCTGCCCGCGTTTTCCCCGCGGCCTTCGGAAACGAAGATGCCCGCGTAATCCTTTACGCCGACCAGTCCTTCCTCCCGCATTTCGAACACTCCTACCTCGTTGACCGAACCGAAGCGGTTTTTCACCGCCCGCAGGATACGGTAATTGTTTTCGGCGTCGCCCTCGAAATAAAGCACGGTGTCCATGATGTGTTCGAGCACTTTCGGGCCGGCGATGGCGCCCTCCTTGGTTACGTGTCCAACGAGGAACACCGTTATATTTTTCGCTTTGGCGAGGCGCATGAGCCGCGACGCGCACTCGCGCACCTGCCCCACGCTGCCCGCCGAAGAGGAAAGCGCGTCCAAATATACGGCCTGAATGGAATCGACGATGAGAAATTCCACGCCGTCCGCGCAGGCTTCTATGTTTTCGAGCACCGTTTCGTTCATCACGAGCAGAGTATCCGACTGCACGCCCAGGCGGTTGCAGCGCATTTTGAGCTGCGAGGCGCTTTCTTCCGCCGATATGTATAATACTTTATGTTCTCTCGACAATACGCCCGCCACCTCGGTGAGCAGCGTGGACTTGCCTATGCCGGGATCCCCGCCGAGCAGCACCATGGACGCGGGCACGATGCCCCCGCCCAGCACGCGGTCGAACTCGCCGACGCCCGTTTTAATCCGCCTGAACTTTTCCTCGCGCACCGCGCTGAGCGGCTGCGGGCGGACAAAACTCCGCACGGGCGTTTTCGCCGCGGATTCGGGAACCTGTATCTCTTCCGCAAAGGTGTTCCACGCGCCGCAGTTCGGACATCTGCCCAGCCATTTCGGGCTGACGGTGCCGCATTCGGTGCAGACGTACGTCGTTACCGTTTTCGCCATAGTTTAATTTTTTTCGTAAAGACCGATCCAGCTTTCCGCTTTCTTGATGAAGTCGGCGTTGTCCTTGGTCTTTTTCATCATTTCGAGCAGGCTTTCGAGCGAATCGCTCCTCTCGGACAGGATCTTGCGCAGCTTGAACACCACGTCGAGTTCCTTTTTATCGAGCAGAAGCTCTTCCTTCCTCGTGCCCGAACGGTAGAGATCTATGGCGGGGAACACGCGCTTTTCGCTGAGCGCGCGCGAAAGGTGTATCTCCATGTTGCCCGTGCCCTTGAATTCTTCGTAGATGACGTCGTCCATGCGGCTGCCCGTATCGATAAGCGCCGTGGAAAGAATGGTCAGCGATCCCTTGTCGTCGCCCTCGATGTTGCGCGCCGCGCCGAAGAACTTCTTCGGTCCTTCGAGCGCCAGCGGATCGAGCCCGCCCGAAAGCGTTTTGCCCGAACCTTCGGTGGCGTTGTTGTACGCCCGCGCGAGACGGGTAATGGAATCCATCAAAATAACTACGTTCTTGCCGACTTCGACCAGCCTCTTCGCGCGGCTGACCACGAGTTCGGCGGCGCGGATATGGTGCTGGTTGTTTTCGTCGAAAGTGGAATAAACCACCTCGGCGGCGACGCTGCGCTTGATGTCGGTAACTTCTTCCGGTCGCTCGTCGATCAGCAGAACGATGAGTTTGACTTCGGGATAATTGAACTCGATGGACTGCGCGATCATTTTGAGCAGAGTGGTCTTGCCCGTTTTCGGCGGAGCGACGATCAGCCCCCTCTGCCCGAACCCGAGCGGGGTGAAAAGATCCATACAGCGCACGGCGAGATCGTTATCCGCAGACGGCCGTTCGAGGCGCATGCGCACCGTGGGATAATAGGGGACGAGATCGTCGAAGTTGGCGCGCTCGGCGAAAGCGGAGGCAGGCAGGTCGTTGATGGAGAGAACGTCCTGCAAGGCGGCAGAATCGCCGTCCCGCACCGCTTTTGCGAGCGCCTGCACCTTATCGCCGCGGCGCAGATTGTATTTTCTGATATTCTGGTTGGAAACGTAGACGTCCCCCGCCGAATTTTCGTAATTGTTGACGCGCAGGAACCCGTATCCCGAATAATGCGTTTCCAAAACGCCCTCTACGGTGAAAGTGCCGTCGGGATTTTTCACGGTGTTGTCCGCCACCGCCCAGGGAAGGCGCTCCTTGCCGCGCAGCCTGTACATGTTCTTGTCCTCGTAAACGCCGTCGGACACCGTTTCGTAAAATTCCGAAAGGTCTATTTTGATTTTCGGCGGCGCGCCGCGCTTGGACGGCGTAACGGGATCGAGCTCGCCGCGCTGGATCTTCATGATCGTGTCCACGAGCTTGTCCTTGGCGATGGCCGTGGGCATTTTTACGCCGAGTTCGCGGCCGATCTCGCGCAATACAGATAGATGCATTACGCTCAGTTCCTTTCTTTCAAAAATCCTGATCCTTCTCATAATTTGGCTCCTGCTATAATTTAAAAAAACATTACGGTACGGTAAAAAACGCCCGCCGAACGGATAATACGCCGAATATTGTAAGGAATAAAAAACGAAATCCGCGCGACTGCGCCTGATCGGAGCGAAGCTTGCCCTTCGCTGAAAAAACGGAAACATTTCCGTATGCTGAAATGCGGAACGCGCCGCACGGCCGGAACGCGCAAAGGCGCGTAAAAAAGCCCTTTTATGTTATTATAGCATATTTTTTTCCATTTAACAACAAAAGTTCGTATCTTATTTGCGAATATTTTTTACGATATGTTCGGCGTACATCGCGGCCACGTTTTTGCCCGTCGCCCGCTCTATGCCGCTGAAAAAGGCGTTGGAATTGACCTCGCACAAAAAAAGTTTTCCGTTCTCTTCGAGGATATCCACGCCCGCGTAATCGAGCCCGAGCGACGCGGCGGCGCGCTCCGCGACGGAGCGCAGATCCTCCGTAAATCCGACGGCGGTTCCCTCGCCGCCCAATTCTATATTTGAACGAAAATCGTTTTCGTTCACCCGTTTCATGGCGGCGACCGCCCTGCCGCCTATGACGATCACGCGGTAATCCTCCCCGCCTCTGCCCGTAAACTTCTGATACAGATGCGGTTCCATGCGCAGCCTGACGAAAAGCGCGTCCAGTTCTGCCCTGTTTTTTGCCAGGAACACGCCCCGTCCCATGGAGCCGTATACCTTTTTCACCACCACGGGATACCCCAGCCGCCGCTCCACGCCGTCCAAAAAGGCGGGATCGTCGTTTTCGCAGTACATCAGCGGCGAAGATATCGTTTCGGGCATATTTATCCCTTTGCCGCAGAGCGCGGCGAAGGTAAGCATCTTGTCGTCGCAAAGCCTGACTGCCTCCGCGGTATTGAAAAGCCGCAGTCCCGTCGTTTCCAACAGGCGCGCCGCAGTAACGTCCTTGTCGAGAAAAACGCAGAAATCGTAACCGTCCGCGTCCGCATACGCCTCGCCGCCCCGCACGCCTATGCCGAGGGCGTTGGTCTTTATGACGTCGCACGCCGCGCCGCGCGCGCCAAGTTCGGCTTTCAGTTCGCGCTCCTGCGCGAGCGTGGAGGCGTTTTCAAAATACCCGTTGACCGCGATCAGCCCCTTCATAAGGACGCCTCCGCCGCGATCGCCTCCGCCGCGGCCGACGCCGAGGCGAACGCCCAATGCAGATTGTAGCCGCCGCAGTCGCCGTCCACGTCCAGCGCCTCGCCCGCGAAATAAAGGCCTTTCGCCAGGCGGCTCTCCATGGTGTTTTCGTCCACTTCCGCCGTATTCACGCCTCCGGCCGTTACCTGCGCCGTATCGAACCCCAGCGCGCCTTCGGCTTTCAGGCGGAACCGCTTCAATGCGGAAACGGTCTTTTTGACGTCCGTTCCGACCTGTTTTTCCAACATACGTCCCAACTGCTTGTGCACTATGCCGTCCAGCATGCCGCCGCCGAAATCCGCCCGTTCCCGCAAGATGCCGTAAAGTTCGCTTTCGGAGATATCGGGCAGAAATTCTATTTCCAGTTCGCCGCCCGCCGCGACCGCGCCGGAAACGGCGAACACTGCCGAACCCGAAACGCCGTAATCGGTGAAGATCACGTCGCCCGCGCTTTCCGCCTCGTACCGCCCTTTCGCGCGCACGCGCGCCGCCATGCGTATGCCTTTCAGACCGCGGATCTTTTCCGTTTCCGTTTTAAGCTGCACCAGCGAGGGATAGGTCGGCGTGAGCGTGTGCCCGAACCCCTCCGCAAGCGCGTAGGCCGAACCGTCGGTGCCGAACTGCGCGCCCGCCTTGCCGCCGAACGCGAGGACGAGTTTTTCCGCCCGCAGTTCCCTGCCGTCCGCGGCGTATGCCGCGAAACCGCCTTCCGTTTTTCGCACGCGCGCGACCGCGCAATCCGTAATAAGCGCCGCGCCCGCCGCTTCCGCCGCGAAACGCAGGGCGTCGCTCACGGACGACGCCTGCAGCGAAAGCGGATACTTCTTCCCCGCCCCCTTGGTCAGAAATATACCGACGGAGCGGTAAAAAGCCTCGGCCTCGGCATAGCCGAAACGCGAAAGCGCCGCACGCGGAAATTCCGCACGCGAAGAACGGAAATGCGCGCACGTCATTTCCGAATTGGTAACATTGCCCTGCCCGTTGCCCGTGGCGGCCAGTTTTTTGCCCACGCGGGAATTGCGTTCCGCCACCGCGACGCCGCCCACGGAACGGGCGAGCCGTACGGCGGCGATCAGCCCCGCCGCGCCTCCGCCCACGATAATAACTTTTTTCTTCATGATTTTACCGTTTCTTTACTCATTATCATTATAATTGACCTTAATAACATCATTTTATCATAAAAAAAGTATAAAAGCCACTTTTTTGCCTATTGACTTGCATTTATTTTTGTTATATAATAATATTATGAAGTAAGTAAAACTTATAAGGAGCTTTGACATGAAAGAATTTTTTGAAAAAATCGGCAAATTCTTCACGGATACGTGGAACAATAACCCCGAATACATCTATATTGTCGGCGGAGCGGTCGTCGTGATCATACTCGCCATCGTCATCGGCTGCGTCGTGTCTTCCAAGAAGAAAAAGGCGAAAAAAGCAGCCGCGGCGGAAACCTCCGCCGAAAGCGCCGCGCATACCGCGGAAACTCCGGCAGCGCCCGCGGAAACTTCCGCGGCAAAGGAAGAAACGGCGTCGGCCGAAACGCCCGCCCCTGCGGAAGAACCTGCCGTAACCGAGGACGCGCCGGCGGACGACGCAACGGCTGCGGCGGAAAATTCCGCCGTGAGCGAAGAGCCCGAAGAAATTCCCGAACCGCAGACCGCGCCCGAAAAGCCGAAAGCGGCGGAACCCGCGAAAAAGCCCGCGGCGAAAGCGCCGCGGAAAACAGCGAAACCCGCGCCTTCGAAAAAGGCGGAAACGGAAGAGCCGAAAGCCCCGAAGACCGCGCCCGACCACTCCACCGTTTACCACGTTACCAAGAGAAAGGAGGACGGTAAATGGCAGGTCAAATACGCGCGCGGCGCAAAGGCGCTCAAACTGTTCGACACCCAGGCCGAGGCCGTGGCGTACGCGCAGAAGATCGCGGACAACTGCGACGGTTCGGTCGTCGTCCACAAGGTAACGGGACAAATCCGCAAACTCAAGGAAAAGACGCAGGAAAAGTCCGAATAGCTTAAAAACTATGCCCCCGAACGCCGTTCGGGGGCTTTTTTTTACATTTTTTCGGGTATTTCGATGCCGAGCAGCCGGAAAGCGTTTTCCAGAACGGTCTTGACCGCGCCCGTCAGCGCGAGGCGGAAGTTTTTCACGTTCTCTTCGCTGCCGATAATCTTGTTCGAGATGTAAAACCTGTTGTACGCCTTCGCCAGATCGACCGCGTAACGCGTAACGTAGGACGGTTCGTATTTTTCGCCGGCTTCTTTCACCACTTCGCCGAAATTGCCGAGCAGGGAAACGAGCGAATATTCCTCTTCCGTCAGTTCTTTCACGGCATACGCGCCAGCCGCGCCGCCCTTTTTGAGCACGCTGTTGCAGCGCGCGCCCGTATACTGCACGTACGGACATGTTTCGCCGTCGAAATTCAGCACCTTATCGAAACTGAACACGATATCCTTTATCTTATTGTTGTAAAGCGCGCCGAAAATGACGGCGCCCGTGCCGACCTGCCGCGCGATCTCGTCTTTGTTTTCGAGCGCGGCGTTCTTTTCCTCTATGACCGCGCGCGCCTTTTCCACGCATTTGTCGAGCACGTCCTCCAGCAGCACGACCTTGCCCGTGCGCGTGCTCATCGCGCCGTCCTCCATGGAAACCATGCCGTAGGATACGTGGACGAGGTCCTTCGCCCATTCTTTGCCCATGAGTTCCAGCACTTTGAAAAACTGTTTAAAGTGCAGATCCTGCTGGTAGGCGACCACGTACAGCGATTTATAAAAGTCGTACGTCTTTTTTCTGTACACCGCAGCCGCCATGTCGCGCGTGGCGTAGAGCGACGAACCGTCCTTTTTCAAAATGAGGCAGGGCGGCATGCCGTAAGGTTCGAGATCGACGATGGCCGCGCCGTCGCTGATCTTAAGCAACCCTTTTTCCTTCAGCTCGTCCACGATGGGCTGCATCTTATCGTTATAAAAACTCTCGCCTGCATAGGAATCGAAGGTAACGTTCAGGCGGTCGTAGATCTTCTGCACTTCTTTCAGCGTGATCTCTTTGAACCACGAGAAAAGCGCGGTGGCCTCCTCGTCGCCGTCCTCTATCAATTTAAAATAATGCCGCGCTTCGTCGTCCAGTTCGGGATGCTTTTCCGCTTCCTCGTGATATTTCACGTAAATGCGCATCAGCTCTTTCAGCTTGCCTTCCTCTATCCTTTCCCTGTCGCCCCAGCGTTTATACGCCACGATCAGTTTGCCGAACTGCGTGCCGTAATCGCCCAGATGGTTGATGCCGACCACTTTGTAGCCCGAAAAAGAGAGTATCTTGTAAAGCGCGCTGCCGATGACCGTGGTCGAAAGGTGCCCGATATGGAACGGCTTGGCGATATTGATGGACGAATAGTCGATACATATCGTTTTGCCCGCGCCTAAGGAGGAAGAACCGTACGCAGCGCCCTGTTCCAGAACTTCCTTCACCACCCGCTCGGCATACCTCAAGCGGTCCACCTTGAAGTTGAGATAGCCGTTGACGGCGGATACTTCCTTGATGGTATCGTCGGGCGCAAACGTTTCGGCCAGCGCCTGCGCGATGGCGGCGGGCGGCTTTCTCAACGTTTTCGCCAGCTTGAAACACGGCAGGGCATAATCGCCCATGGCGTTGTCGGGCGGAATTTCCAGCATGGCGGCGACCTCCGCCTCGCTTAAAGAACCGATATTGAGTTTGCGCGCGATATAAGTTTTGTAATCCATTCCGTTTACCTCGTATGCCGCCCGCGCGGGCGGCGCATAATGGTACGTTAATAATACCACAAATTTTTGCCGTTTGCAAATTAAAAAACTTGTATTTTTACACCTTTTGCAGTATAATAGACAAATGTAAAGCACAAACGCCCGTTTTTTCGGGCGAAAAGGAGAAATACAATGAAACTCGGCGTAGTGGGCCTGCCGAACGTAGGCAAATCGACGCTTTTCAACGCGATCACGCACGCGGGCGCGGAATGCGCGAATTACCCTTTCTGCACCATCGAGCCGAACGTCGGCGTCGTCGCCGTTCCCGACGAGCGGCTGAACGTGCTCGGCAAGATGTACAATACCAAAAAGATCACGCCCGCGGTTATCGAATTCGTGGATATCGCAGGGCTGGTCAAAGGCGCCTCCAAAGGCGAGGGGCTGGGCAATAAATTTCTGGCAAACATACGCGAATGCGACGCCGTGGTGCACGTGGTGCGCTGTTTCGACGACGAAAACATCACGCACGTGGACAGCACCGTCAACCCTCTGCGCGACATAGAAACCATCGACCTCGAACTCATTTTCGCCGACATCGAGAGCGTGAGCAAGCGCTACGACAAGGCGTTTTCCATGATCAAGACGGGCGATAAGAAATACAAGACCGAAGCCGAACGGCTGGACAAGCTGAAAAAGCACCTGGAGAGCGGAAAGAGCGCGCGCAGCCTGCCCGCCGCGGACGAGGAGGAAAAGGAATATTACGACTCCCTGTTTCTGCTCACCAACAAACCGGTGATCTACGCCGCCAATATTTCGGAAGCGGACATGGGCAAGGACGTTGCGGAAATCCCCTATGCGCTCCGCGTCAAGAACTTTGCCGAAAGCGAGGGCAGCGAATATATCGTCATCTGCGCCAAGACGGAAGAAGAACTT
>UQZE01000021.1 GCA_900545325.1 uncultured Eubacteriales bacterium | reverse complement strand
GTTTTCGGGAAGCAGCATGCTTTCCGTATACGAGGGCAGCAAGAAAAAGGACGAAGCCAAACATCTGATAGAATATCTGTGTTTGAACGAAGAATTTCTTGAAACTTACGCGCGCGAAAGCGGCGAGTTCGTAAACAATAAAAACGTTGTAAACACGATCAAGAAGGATTGCAGCGAGGAATTTCTCGCCGGGCAGAACCATTACGCGCTTTTCGACGAATGGGCGAAAGACGTCAATGGAGATACGGTGGGGCCGTATGACAGCGCGATCTACACGCTCTTTAAAGACGTTTCCATCCAGTACGCGCTGAATGCCGAAGAATACCGTACGCTCGACGAGGCGGTCGGCGTTTTCAAAGCGCTGATCAAAAACAGTTTCCCGACGATCTCCGTCGTTTAAGGTCTGTCATATGAAGAAAAAAATCAGTAAAATCAATTACGATAAATACGGATATTTCTTCGTGGCGCCGTTCTTTCTGGTGTTTCTGTTTTTTCAAGTATACCCTATGTTGTATACTGTGAATCTGAGTTTTACAGATTTTACGGGCTGGAGCAAAGAATATAAGTATAACGGTATTGAAAATTATATCTGGCTGATCAAAAATTCTTTTTTTCTGAAATCTATCGGAAACACTTTTTTGCTTTGGATAGCGAATTTTATCCCGCAGATGTGTATAGCGTTGCTTTTTGCCGCGCTATTCACAAACGACAGGGTGAAAATTCCCGGAACGGGTTTTTTTAAAGTCGTGTTCTATATGCCGAATATCATTACAGCGGCGTCGGTCGCTTTGATATTCGGCCAGTTGTTCGGGCATCCTTACGGGCCTGTGGAGCAGATGCTCAAATCGCTCGGTTTAGTGGAAGAGATACAATTTTTTCAAAGCAAGGCATGGACTCGGGGTATCATAGTATTTATTCAGTTCTGGATGTGGTTCGGGCAGAATATGATCGTGTACATGGCTACCATACTATCCATAAATCCCAGCTTGTTTGAGGCGGCGCGCATCGATGGCGCGGGCGACGGCCAGATATTTTTCAGGATCACTCTGCCATTGCTGAAACCGATGCTGATCTATATTCTCGTAACAAGTATGGTCGGAGGTCTGCAGATGTTCGATATTCCGTTTCTGCTGAACGGTGGCGGTCCGGACTATGCGAGCGAAACGCTGGCTACTTACATCTATAAACAGGCCTTTACGGGGCAGCAGAATTACAATATTGCTTCGGCGGGGTCGATGTATCTGCTGTTTATGGCACTGATCATCAGCGGCGTGATTTTCAAAGTGCTGAAAGGAAAAGACGACGATGTTCCGAAGGGAGGGCGAAGGCGTGAAAAGGAAAAAAACAGTTAGATTAATTTTTACGTACATTCTCTGCATATTGTTCACCGTGCTTTGTCTTTTCCCAATCTGGGTGCTGTTCGTAAACGCAACGCGTTCGACTACGCAGATTCAGACCACGGTTTCCTTTTTGCCGTCCAATCACCTGATAGAGAATTACCGCTCTCTGATGGCGAAAAATTTTATGCTTTACCGCGCGTTTTTCAATAGCTTGTTCATTTCCGTAACGAGCACGGGGCTTAGCGTATATTTTTCAGCACTGACGGCGTACGGACTGTATATTTATAACTTTAAAGGGAAAAATTTTCTGTTTAAGTTCGTTCTCGTCATACTGATGATACCGGGGCAGCTCAGCATGGTAGGTTTTTATCAGTTTATGCTGAAACTGAATCTCTATGACAGCTACATTCCGCTGATCGTTCCGTCGATTGCGGCGCCGTCCACGGTATTCTTTTTGAAACAGTATCTTGAATCGGTATATCCGAAAGATCTGACTGAAGCGACACGCATGGACGGGGCGAACGAGTTTCTTATTTTCAATCGGATCACGGTGCCAATTGTCGTTCCGGCATTGGCCACGATGTCGATTTTCGGCATGGTCTATTCGTGGAACAATTACGTTATGCCATTGATCTTGCTGAACACGCAAAGTAAATTTACGATGCCCATGCTTGTGCAGCTTCTGCGTACGGATATTTACGCGACTGATTACGGCGCGCTGTATCTGGGGCTGATGCTGACGATACTGCCGCTGATCGTTATATATTTGATATTGTCTAAGGCGATAATCCGCGGCGTGGCGCTGGGCGGAATCAAAGAATAAGGGGTTATGTATATGAAAAAGTTGATAGCAATTTTACTGGGAGGGATCATGACGGCTATGTGCTTTGGCGGATGCGAAAAAAAGAATGAATTTATGAAGGACGCATACGAGGATTATTTCCCGATCGGGGCGGCGGTGGCGCAGTATTCTTTAGATAGGTTCGGCAACGACCTGATGGATCACTATAACAGCATCACGGCCGAATCTGACATGAAATGGGAAACTTTGCATCCTTCCGAAGACAGGTATAATTTTACTGCGGCGGATAAGCTGGTGGAATATGCGAAAGAAACGGGTAAAAAAGTGCGAGGGCATACGCTGGTATGGTCGGCCTCTCTGCCTGCGTGGGTAATGAAGGATAATCCTTCCAAAGAAGTTCTGCTCGACCGTATGCGGGAGCATATCGATACCGTGGTAAAGCATTTCGGTAGGGACGTGTACTGTTGGGACGTGGTCAACGAAGTGCTGCGGTCGGGTGTAACGCAGGAACAGCTCGAAAAAGGCGACATTTACAGAACGGGCAGCGAGGCGTATTATAACGGCGTCAGTTCGGGCGACTGGTATGCGATTTGCGGCAGGAACTTTATTGCAGAAGCTTTCAAGGCGGCGAGAAAGGCAGCCGACGAGATCGGCGCGACGGATATGAAGCTTTTCTATAACGACGTCAACCTAATAGATCCGATCAAGCGGCAGGCGGCCGTTTCGATGATAGAATGGCTGAAAAGCGTTGGCGCGCCTATTGACGGCGTGGGTTTTCAAGCGCATTACGACGTGGTCAGTTTCGACGCAGATCATTTTGAAGCGTCGATAAAGACTTTTATCGATATGGGATTGGACGTGCAGATCACGGAGGCGGATGTTTCCGTCTATCCGTGGACATATAACGGGGAAGTTTATTCCGATATCCCCGAAAGTCTGGAAATCATTCAGGCAGAAGTATATAAGACCATTTTCGAAGTGTGCCGAAAATATGCCGAACCGTATGCCGATGGTAAAGGACGGGTAACGGGGATAACTTTCTGGACGATTGCGGATGATATAACCTGGTTGGATAATGATCCCGTCAAAGGGCGGAAAAACTGGCCCGGCGTGTTCGATGTGGAACATAACGCCAAGCTCGCCTTCGACAAGATAATGAATTTTTCGTGAGGTGAGATATGAGGAATATTTTGAAAGGGGTTGCGTTGGCGCTCTGTTTCGCGCTGGCGGTTGGTGCATTCGGCGCATGTAAAAAAGAAAAGACGGACGGACTGGTCAACGTTTACGACGGCGGAGATGTTTTCGAATTCGGGAAATGGCAGGGCGACGAGATCGTATATAAAATATCCGAAACGGACGGAGGTACTTCGGTAAATTACGCGAAACTGAGTTCGGATACGAAAGCCTATCCTCTGATTGCGGAAGTGCAATGCGGAAGGAGTTTCCGTTTTGTCAATTTTGAGGTGTCGGGAACAGAGAATAAAGAAGTATCCGTAAAACTCGGCAACGATACCGTTTCCGCGGCATTTATCGGAGAGCAGCGGTTTTTCCTTACGGAAAAAAAGACGATTTATACGTATAAACTGAAAAACCGTGTGGCGCTTCCCGCGCTGGAAGATATCTATCTCAACGCGGACCCGTCCTCGTTCGGACTGAACGCGCAGGGCAAAATCGATATTCACCGCGCGTGGTTTTCCGACGAGGTGCCCGACGGTGCGGTTTACGAAGACGCTGCCTCGTTGAAAAATTACCAATTTGCATCGGGCGCTTCATGGTCTCGCTGCAACGGCTGGTTTGTAGATACGTCCTGGACGAATATCCGTTTGCTGCCCGCTCCGAATAAAGGCGTAAAAATCTCCACAACGGACAATGATGCCGCGGCGTCGTTCGCTTCCGTCATCTTCCCGATAGAACCGGCCGCCGACGCACAGAAATTTACGCTTATGTTTGAAAATATCGGAAATTCGGTCACTGATGTTGCCGTATTGCTGCGCGGCGGACAGCGTTCATGGAACGAAAGCGGCGGCTATTGGGATTATTATGAAGCTCAGACGGAATTTTGGACCAATCCCGCGCCGACGTCTACGGATACGGGGACGGTAACGATAGAATACGATTTAGCGAAGGGAATGAAGACGATCGGCGACAACGTAGACGGCGACGGGCTGATGATTGTCGTGTTTTTTGAAACGCACGGCAACCATCCCGACCAAAATTTGCGGGACGGAAAGTTCGAACTCAACATAGCTTCGGCAAACTGTAAATAATTTATAAGGAGGGAAAAATGAAAAAGTTAAAAATATTGGTTATAGCGCTCGTTCTGACCGCGCTTTGCGCCGGGTTCGCGGCGTGCCGGGATAAAGCGCCCGCCGCAGTGGAATCGATAAAGATAACCTATAACGGCTCGGCCGTCGGCAGCGAAGGGCTTACCGTAAACCTCGCCAGAGAGGCGATAGCGCTGGACGTGGAAATAAAAGTAACGGGGGAATGTTCCGAGGAAGCGACTTTCACGAGTTCCGCTCCCGAAATCGCGTCGATTTCCGAAACGGGAAAAACAGTGCTGTTGCACGCTGCAGGAAAGACGGAGATTACGGCGACGGCTGCGGCGGATACGTCAAAAAAAGATACGATCACGCTGACCGTCGAGCCGATCGTTCCGGAAGTTGTTTCGATCGCCATACTGGATGAAAACGGAGCCCCGTACGAAAACGGAAAATTTCAGGTCGATCTCGCAGAAAAAAGCTTTAAGGTCAGCGTCAGCGTGGAAGTACAGGGCGAAATGACGGAAGAATATACTCTGACGAGTTCTGCACCCGATATCGCCCAAGTGGGGACGGACGGGGATATTTCGTTGTTAAAGACGGGTACGGCGCGGCTCGTCGCCACGGCAAAAGGCGACGAGGACGTGAGCGACGCTTTGGAACTTACCGTTTACGACGGCACGCCTCACAGCATTTCCGTTACAGGGGGAGTGGCGAAGAACGAAAATGGCGAAATCATATCCGAGGCGAAATACGGGGATACGGTCAAGCTGGAACCCGCAGCGGCGGGAGATGGAATGGAGTTTGTGGCGTGGAACGTTTCGGGAACGTCCGTAACGATCGGAGAGGACGGCACCTTTACCTTTCCCGGAACGGACATGACGGCCGAAGCGGAATACGGTCATATTCCCGACGGATTCTCGCTGCATTTTCCTACGGGCGGCGACTACAATCCGGTGATTTCGGGCAGCAAAGTAAACTTTAAGTACAGCAATATTAACAGCCACAGCTGGAATAACGTGGAAACGAGCATCGATTATCCCCGCTCTGCGGAGCACGACCGTTTTTCCTTCACGTTGAAAAATAACGGCATGTCGAGCGTAAAGATCATGCTGGTGCTCTGTAGTACTCCGTCCATCAACGACGGCGGCAACGAAATCAGACTGAACGGAGATAACGGGTATCAACTGGAGATCGCCGCGGGAAGAACGGAAACTTACGTTTCGACCTATGAAAAAGCGGAAGTAAAATCCATCGCGCTGTTCATCGATTCGACCGATTGGGATCCGAATATCCCCGTAACGATGAAAAGCGGCGATATCGTACTGAGCAATATGGCGTTTTTTACCGACGAATCGTCCGCCGACCTGCCGGCGCTGCGATTCACTTCTGAATCGCAGCAATATGTGTTTACGGTAAATCCCGACGGTTTCCACGTTGAATATACACGCACTAAGTGGAATTCGTATGCGGGGGGTGAATGTCTGGGTGGATAACTGGGCGGTTTTGGGTGCTTTCGGCAAACTCACTTTTAAAACACAGAACCATTCGGCAACGTATCAGGCGAACTACGTCGTACAGATATTGGACGGCGACGGCGAAAAGGTCTTTGAAACGAACGGGACGTTTGCCGCGGGCAGTACTCAGACGTATACTGTGGAATGGAACGCATCGAGCGTGTCGAGAGTAGTCATCTTTATCGACGATATGTGGCAGGATGCAGGCGTTGCCGACGTCGATGCGGACGGCAATCTTACTTTTTCGGAATTCCGATTTTTTGCGTAAAAGTATAGTAAAAACCCCCGACTTGAGTCGGGGGTTTTTTATTTAATTAGTTCCACATAAACTATATTCTGTTCGAAATATAGTGTTTTATCGTCTGCTTTGCTTCCCTTTACGGTTTTAATGCGCAATCCGTCGGAAAGCTCGAACGGAATTATATTTTTATCTGAAAAGTTTGTAATAAGTACAGCGGCGCGGTTTTCTTCGAGATCATGATAGGTTACGGCGCAATGATCGGAAGAGAGGATCAACGGGCGGGGACAGTCCCTGAAAAATAAGGTGTAGAACTTATGCAAGCCCGTTTCGCAGGGCGAAATCGCTTCGGTATAAAACTTTTCCAACGGCGCATTCAGAAAATATACCCGTCCCTGCCCGAAAGCGTTTCGGGAAAATACGACTTCATCTTCCGAGCGGCAGAGAATTTCCGCGTTCGCGGGGGCGCAGATCAGATGCGCTTGCGTATCCAGCGAGAGGCGCATGCCGTCGATTGCGAATGAAAATGTTTTGGCGTGAGCCCGTCTGCCGAGCACTTGCAGGCCCGTCAGTTTTTCGAAATCTCCGATATGCCCGCCGTCGTAGGTAATCAGCAGTTTCGCGCCCGCCGAAGTTTTTTCTTCCAGCGCGGCAAGCAGCCGTTTGGGCAGGCCGTTCGTTCCCGTAATACAGGGTAGGATATAATAAGCGGAATCTTTCAGCGCCTGCGACGCATACATGAACTCCACGGTGAACCCCGCCTGAACGGCAAGCACAAACGCGCCGTAAGCGACGGCCCAGTCGTCGCCATCGGTCAGTATGACGACGGCATGTTTCCGCGCGGGCGGTATTTTGCCGAAAGACTCAAATCGCTCTTTAAGTTCTTTTAATTTATATAATAACGGTTTCGGCGTCCCGTCGCTGTAAACAAGCCCGAGATTCCGTTCTACGGTTATCGTATCGTAAGGCGGGAAATCCAGCTTATCCTGGTCGAAAGCACACCACCAGAGAAAACCCGTCGCCCCGTACTGTAAGGAAGAAGCATAGGCTTTTTCGAGATAGTCGGGGGCATGTTTGTCCCCGATCACCATAGGTCCCAGCGTGCCGACTTCTTCCGCCAGGCAAGGCTGGTCCGCGACGGAGGCGTAATAGACTGTTTCCGCCGCAGCGTGCAGCGCCGCGCGCATATAGGTGAGTTCTTCCGTCTGACAATAGGGAGTGAACAACGGATAGGGATGCGTGGTCTGCGCGTCCGTGTATTGCGCGGCTACCGGGATATTCCAAACGCCGCCGCAGGTCAGTCCGTGCATACCCGCGTATACGGGGCGGCTGTTATCCGCGGCGCGTATCGCGTCGGTTATCGTCATCAGCCACAGTTCTGCCTGTTCCTCATTTACGCTGTAATCGAGGCAGTTGCACTCGTTGCCGGGTTCCCATGCCGCGATACACTTTCTGTGTCTGAATGCGGAAACAAAAGCCTTGATAAAACCGCATTCCCAAAGCACGGCTTCGGGGTCGGTCAGAAGGTTCCTGCCCAAAAGGAAGGAGGGGGCGAACAATCTGCCGCTCATCCAGCCGGTGAGTAGGGAAACGACGACCCGCATGCCGTATTTTTCCGCGGTATCGAGCAAATACGCAAAATTTTTCAGCTGATTTTCGTCGAGAACATCCTTGCGCGTTACCGGCTTGCCGTGCATACGGTAAGCGAGGGGGGCGCGCGTAAAGGTATTTTCAACGGGCTGAAAATCGCTCCACAAAGGAAAAACCCTGAGCGTGTCTACGCCGAAAGAAGAGAGCAGCGCAAGATCTTTTTCAACGGTTTCCGCATCGAAATCCCGCCACATCAGCATGCCCGCATTGGAAGCCCAGTAATTACACCCTGTCATGAATTCTTTCATTTGATTTTCCCCGTTTTTTATTATTTATATTATATCATGAGTAGTTGTTTGCTGTCAATGCGAGCTTGCGATTATTTGCGTTTTTCGAGCAGGGCGAAGTATTCTGCCCAGCGGTATTCGCGGATGGGCATCGGCCTTTCGCCGTCGAAGTAGAGGACGAGCGCGGGGCTGACGTTTCCCCATGCCGGCACGATCTCATAACGCGTGAGCCGTCCCTCCGCGATAAGCCGCTTCGCTTTCGCATGATAATTGAAATACATATTTTCAGTATCCGCAAAAAAATAAAATTAATCGCGCGTTTCGCTTGATATATCGCCCCCGCGGTGCTATAATTTTTAAACCGAAACAAACGAGGTCTGTCGGTATGGAAGAGAGCGGAGATATAAAGGTTAAAAAGAACAAGAAACAGGTGGACATGTGCACTCGTCCGCTGCTCGGTAAGATCATCTGGTTTTCCTTACCGCTCATCGCGACGGGGATTTTACAGCTCCTTTATAACGCGGCGGATATCATCGTCGTGGGGCAGTTTTCAGGCCATACCGCCATGGCGGCGGTCGGTTCCACGGGGTCACTCGTCAATCTCGTTACGAACCTGTTTATCGGGCTGAGCGTCGGCGCCCTGTCCGCTATGTCGCGCTGGATCGGCGCGGGCGAAAAGGAAAAGGCCGACAAAGTGGTGCATACCTCCATTCCCGTCGGCCTGATCGGCGGCATAATCGTCGGCGTTATCGGTTTTTTCGGCGCGGAGTTCTTCCTCGAACTGATGAAAACGGACGCAAACGTTATCGGCCAGGCAACGCTCTATCTCAAAATTTACTTTGTCGGCATGCCGTTTTCCATGCTCTATAACTTCGGCGCGTCCATTCTCCGCGCCTGCGGCGACACAAAACGTCCGCTCATTATTTTAAGTCTTGCGGGGCTTATAAACATCGGCATAAACCTTCTGCTCGTCATCGCCTTCGACATGGGCGTGGCGGGCGTTGCGATCGGCACTACCGTTTCGCAGGCGATTTCCGCCGTGGCGGTGCTCTGGGTGCTCTGCCGCCGCAAGGGATACGGCAAGCTGCGTTTCGGCAAGCTGCGCATTTACGGCGATACGCTGAAAGACATTATCCGCATCGGCCTGCCCGCAGGCATACAGGGGACGATATTTTCCCTTTCCAACGTCATTATCCAGTCTTCCATCAACGTGTTCGGCGATATAGCCATGGCGGGCAACGCCGCGGCCGCAAACATCGAAGGTTTCGTCTATACGGCCATGAACGCCCTTTCCCAGGCCTGCCTTACTTTCACCGCGCAGAATTACGGCGCGAACAAACTCGGCAATATCCGCCTCATTCTGGCGCAGTGCGCGGGCATCGTTACGGTCGTGGGCGTGGTGCTCGGCGTCGCAGCGTATCTGTGCGCCGCGCCGCTTCTGTCGCTCTATAACGGCGACGCCGAGGTCATACGTTACGGCATAGACCGCCTCGCCATCGTTTCCACCATGTATTTCCTTTGCGGACTGATGGAAGTCCTCGTCGGCAGTCTGAGGGGTATGGGGGTTCTCTCGTGCCTATGATTTTATCCGTGGTGGGCGTGTGCGGCGGGCGTGTCCTGTGGATATATACCGTATTCGCCGCGGAACACAATCTTACCATGTTATATCTGTCCTATCCCGTTTCCTGGCTGCTCGCGATAATCATGCATCTCATCACGTACTTCGTAGTCTTTAAAAAGGTCAGGGGCGAGCTGTCGCGGCCCGTCGATCTGAACGCAGCATGACGACGTCAAAAACGCAAAGACGCGTGTCCGAAATCGCGGCAGCGGAGGCTTGAAATGGAAATCGTGAAATTATGCAAACGGCCCGATCTCGCCGAAGCCGCCGCCGGGTTCTTTGCGGAGCATTGGTCGGTTCCGCAAGGGGTTTATCTCGAAAGCATAAGGGCGTATATCGATAATCCGAAAGGCATACCCCGCTGGTACGTTGTTTGCGAAGGCGGACGGATTGCCGCGGGTGCGGGCGTGATTGACAACGATTTTCACGAACGGAAAGATCTGCGCCCGAATCTCTGCGCGCTGTACGTGCGAAAAGCTTTCCGCAGCCGCGGCATAGCGCGGAGATTGCTCGCTTTCGCGCTCGCCGACCTTGTCGATACGGAATATGATAAACTTTACCTCGTTACCGACCATTTTTCGTTTTACGAAAAGTGCGGCTGGACGTATCTTACGGACGTCCTCGGGGAGGATAAACTGCCCGTGCGTATGTACTTTTCTTATATCAAACGGTAAAAGCCGCAGACCATGCGGCTTTTATTTTTTTGCAGGATAGGACACATCGGTTTTTATGCATAAAATCCTGCATAAAAAATATTGTTGCATAAATTTATAAAAAAATTCATGTCTTTCGGCGGTTTTGCTGGGCTGTATAAGCTGTATTTATTGCGGTTATTTTGTATTTTTATTGAAAAAAGCTTGATAATCGCAAAATTATTTGTTATAATACACATAAACTTTATTACTGTGCGCGTAAGTGTATGCGCGGAGATATTGAAAAATTCCGTATAAAATATTTTTGAAAAAGGGATCCCTTTTTCATGTTTGCCTGCAAACATGAAAAAGGGATCCCTTTTTCATGTTTGCCTGCAAACATGAACATTTTAACGGTAAAGACGGCGGTATTTTCCGCCGAATAAAAGGAGGAGTGGAGTATGAAGCAATTCAAAAGGTTTTTGATTGCAATGGTCGTTGTCTGCGCGGCGGCGTTTACGCTCGTCGCTTGTAACGAAAAGGCCAAAGTTACGTTCGACTATAACGGCGGCAGCGGTGAAAATTATACCGTGGAAACTACGGTGGACGAACTGCTCGCCATGCCCGAAGAGCCTGTCCGCGCGGGATATGCGTTCAACGGCTGGAAAAACGGCGATGCTTTTTGGACTTTCACGAAAGATAAGGTCGCCGGCGACATGACGCTGAAAGCCGATTGGACCAAAACCTATACGGTAACTTATACTTTGGGCGGCGCAGAAGGCGCTGCGCCCGCGGCGGTTAACGTGAAAATGGGCGAAAAGGTCAGCCTTCCGTCCGCTCCCGCCGTTGACGGACAGGAATTCATGGGCTGGAAAGTCGGAGAAACGACTAAAGCCGCAGGCGAAGAGGTAGAGGTTACCGAAGATCTGACCGTTACGGCGCTTTGGAACAAGCTTTGCGACGTTACTTATTCTCTGGGCGAATTTGAAGGCTATGTTCCCGCGGCGGAAGTCGTGGACTTCGGAACGGAACTGACGCTGCCCGCCGCGCCCGCGGTAAAAGGGTATACTTTCAAGGGCTGGAAAGTGGGCGACGCGGTCAAGGCCGCGGGTTCCAAAATAACCGTGGAAACCGATCTCGCCATTACCGCGACTTATGAAATCAATACATATACGGTCAATTATTACGGATATTACGGCGAACTGCTGGAAAGCGAAAAAGTAACGTACGGCGAGGCCGCGAAATATGACGGCACGCCCGAAGGTTCCGGCAATATTTTCGTCGGTTTCCTCGGCTGGTCGGAAACGGAAGCCCTCAAAGCGGTAGACCGCGATATGGACGTATATTCGCTGTGGGGTTATCCGCAGAGCGACGATAAATACTTTACCTTTGTCGAAAGCGGCGACGGCTATCTTGTGCAGGCCGCAGACGACATTGCGGACGCTTTTGACGGGTCCGTCATATATCTGCCTGCGGAACACAACGGCAAGGTGGTGAAAGGCATAGTTTCCTTTGAAGAAAACGACGAACTCCAGAGCGGCGCGTTTGCCAACCTGCCCGCGAGCACGGTTGTCATACCTTCGTCTTATAAGACGATCGGCGATTATGCTTTCTATAAAAATACGAATATCGAAACCGTATTGTTTGACGGAAAAGGGCTTACCTCTATCGGAAACTACGCGTTTTACGATACCGAAAACCTTTCGGACATCACGTTCCCCGCTACGCTGGAAACGATTAATTCCTATGCGTTTGCGTACACCGGATCTATCGCGAACAACGCTACGGGCGAGGGGGACGATCTTTCCAAACTGACGGAACTCAAGGTGGAAGAGGGCAGCGCGCTTAAGACCATTGGCGTGAGGGCGTTCGCTTACGCGGGCTTTACGAGCCTGGAAATTCCCGCTTCCGTGGAAGTGATCGACGACTATGCGTTTTATGTGGCGAGAGGGCTGACTTCCGTAAAATTTGCGGAAAACGGAAAACTTACGACCATCGGCGAATATGCGTTCAGCGGTAACGACGGCGCAAGTTGGACCGGAAGTACGGCGGGACTTCTCAGAACGGTGGAAATCCCCGCATCCGTAAAGACGCTGGAACTCGGCGCGTTCTTCCGCCAGCAGTTCGAAAGCGTGATTTTGCACGAAGGTCTGGAAACCGTGGGCGACCGCGCCTTCGGTGCCAGCGCGACGAAATACAATACGGTAAAAACGCTTGTCATCCCCGCGTCCGTAAAAACGATAGGCGAATATGCGTTCAGATGCTGGGGTAGCGTAACGGATATCGCCTTTAACGAGGGGACAAAGCTTTCGAGTATAGGGGATTATGCTTTTTATGAGTGTTCGTCTTTAAAAACGATAGAAATTCCCAACACCGTAACTTATATCGGCGAAAAGGCGTTTTACAATGCTTACGCTTTAACGGGAATGACCTTTGCGGAGGGAAACAACGAAGTCGGACTTGAATTCGGGAAAAATGCGCTTGAATTTTCTAGCCGCACGGCGCTCAATCCGATGAAAAGCTTCGAGTTCCCCGCGCGCACGACGAAGATCGGCCAAAACGTGTTTTATAATCGTTTAGGCCTGACGTCTATCGCGTTTGAAAAGGGCGGCGTGTTGGATTTAGAGATCGGTGAACTCGCTTTCTCTCAGTCCAGCAGCGCTTCAAATTCTATAAGTACAACTTCCACCCTTGCCGTAACGCCTGTTACGAGTCTGGAAATCCCCGCCCGCACGACGAAGATCGGCAAAGGCGCGTTCTATGGGATGATCAAACTCGAAACGCTTACGTTTGAAGAGGGGAGCAAACTTACCGAAATTCCCACCCATATGGTATTGGGGTGCGTAAGTTTAAAAACATTGGTGCTGCCCGAAAAACTCGAAACGATAGGCAATTATGCGTTTGAAACAAACGATAAAGCGATAAAATATTACGAATATACGGAAGAAGAGGGTGCAGGCAAGACGACTTCCAAAACGTTTGACCATATCGGCAACAACGTTTTGACTGCGGTTACTTTGCCCGCCTCGCTGACAAAGATAGGCAGCTACAACTTTAAAAACATGCTGGCGCTCAATACCGTAGTATTTCAGGAGGGAACGGGCGATCTCACGATCGACACGCTTTCTTTCGCGATCTATAATACCATTAAAGATACGGAAGAAGTCAAACGTGCTGAATTATCGGTTACTTTCAATAAAAATCTGACCGAGATCGGCGCTCAGGTTTTCAGCAATACAAATCTGAAATCCGTAACTTTCCCCGAAGGCGCTAAACTTACGACTATCGGGCAGAAAGCGTTTTCCATTACGGCGACTGCGGGCGTGCCTGCGCCGTCCATAACGACGATAGCCCTGCCCGCGTCTTTGAAAACGTTGGACGCTACGGTGTTTATCGGCTATGATAATCTGGCGGCTTTCACGGTAGTGGGGCAAGGCGCGCTTTCCGCAGAGAACGGCGCACTGTACATGACCGAGGGTGCGGATAAATACCTCTTCCGCCTGCCGCCCGCCTACGCGCAGTCGGAACTTACCGTATCGGGCGTGGCCGGGGTTTCCGCGAATGCCGTGAATAATGTCGGCGGCATTACCAAGATTACGGTCGAGAACGTCAAAAAACTCAGCGACGGCTGCTTCGCCGATCTGCCTTCGCTCGAAACGGTCGTATTGAGTGGCGTGGAAGAATACGGCACTGGTATCTTTGAAAACGACGCCGCGCTGACGGACGTTACTTTGCCCGATGGTCTTACCGTCGTTCCCGAAGCGATGTTCAAGGGGTGTACAGCGTTGACGGAATTCGATTTCAGCAAAATCACGGAAGTGCAAAACAGCGCTTTCTATAAAACGGGCATTGCGGCGGCCATTATGCCGAACCTTACGGCGTTGGGTTCAAGCGCCTTTAACAGCTGTACAAACCTTACGGAAGTGGATCTCGGCAAGGTTACCGAACTCGGTACAAATATATTCCAAAGCTGTACCTCTCTGACCGCAATCGATCTTACGGGCATCACGTCGATCGGCGCAAACGTATTTAGCGGCTGTTCGAAACTGAGCGACGTTAAATGGGGCGCGTTTACCGACATCCCCGCCAGCGCGTTCAAAGGCACTGCCGTAACGAGCGTAAATCTTCCGAGCGTGGAAACGGTAGGCAACAGCGCTTTTGCAAACTGTAAATCGCTCACCGCGGTTTCGCTGCCGAATGCGACAAAACTCGATACTAATGCTTTCCAGAACTGTGATGTTCTCGCAACCGTATCCGTTCCAAAAGTTGCGGAGCTCGGAACCAACGTATTCCAGAACAACAAAGCGCTGAAAGCGATCGATTTGCCGTCTACCGTTACGGAGATCACCGGTTATATGTTCGGCGGATGCGTTGCGCTCGAAAGCTTTACCGTTCCCGCTTCCGTAACCACGATTGCGGCGAATGCGTTCAAAGGCTGTACCGCGCTCAAGACGCTCGTACTGGAAGGCGACGCGGTAAAAACGCTTGATGACACGAATGCTTTCACCAGCACGCCGTTCAAAAAAGATGCGGACGGCGACGCGAAAATCGTGGTCAAGGCGGAATTGCTGGAAGATTACAAGATCGCCAAGAACTGGGTGGATTACGCGGCTTATTTCCAGGCTGCGGCTGCCGAATAAAATCATGCGTTTTCCCGCACGCGCGGTTTTCCGCGGCGTGCGGGTATAACGCTTTATAGCGGATTAAAGAAATCCGAAGTTTAAGATAAGGGGAAAAATGAGGGGGCGCATATCTTTTTATATGCGCTATTGCCACGTATGGCGGAATTTTTGAATTTTGCCCGTACGCCGATTTTGTTTGGAGATACGATATGAAAAAATTTGCAGTTATTTTTTCCGTTTTCGCCCTTTCGCTGGCGTGTGTTTTTGCCGCCTGCGGAAACAAGACCGCTTTCGAAGTCAACCTGAAAGCGAATTACGAGGGCGGGCAGGACCGCGTGCTTACGCTCGAAGAGGGAAAAGTTCTCAATTCGGTCGAATTTGACGAGCGGGAGGGCTTTACTTTGTCCTATTGGTCTTACGACGCGCAGGGCGCGGAGCGCGTTGCGTTTCCGCTTGTCGTGGACAAGCCGTACACGCTTTACGCGCAATGGCAGCCCGACGGTCCTAAGGCGGAATACACCGTAAGTTTCGCGCTGAACGGCGGCGTGGGGGAAACGCCCGCTTCTCTGACGTGCGTCGAGGGCGGCTCCGTCGTTCTGCCGACGGGCGACGGATTTACGCGCGATTATCACATCTTCGTCGGCTGGAAAGCGTCGGACGGTAAGGTGTACGGGGGCGGAACGTCTTTTTCCGCGCAGAAAAACGAAACGCTGACCGCGGAGTGGGCGAGCGCCGCAGAAATTTCTTTCGACCTCAACGGCGGCGTCGGCACGGCGCCCGAGGCGATGAAAGTCGCTGCGGAAAGCGCGATCGTCCTGCCCGATTCTTCCGCGACGAAAGACGGCTTTACGTTCGACGGCTGGCTGTATAACGGCGTTCGCTATGCGGCGGGCGCGGAAATTCGGCTCGGCGACGAGCAGGAAGTAATCATTTTTGCGGCGTGGAAAGGGGAATACACCGTATCGTTCGACCCCGATTACGAGGGCGCGGAAACGCCTGCGGCCATGAAAGGCAGCACCGGTTCGGATATTACTCCCCTGCCGGAACTCACCGTACAGCGCGAGGGGTATGCTTTTGCGGGCTGGACGGACGGCAGAAATACCTATACGGATTTTTATACCGTAGGTTACGGCGACGTTACGCTGAAAGCCGTGTGGAAAGACACCACTTTCACCATAACGTATAAAGATTGGGACGGCGGCGTCATCTACGAACAGAAAGTTCCCCTGGATACGCAGCCGCAGGAACCTTCGCTTTTTGTAAATAAACTCAGCGAATTCACGGGCTGGGACAAAGATATATCTTCGCTGACGGGCGACGCGGTCGTTACCGCGCAATACAGCGTGGAGTTTTCGCCCGTCGATTACTTTAAATTCGCAAAGAACGGCAACGTCTATTACATAACCGACACGGGGGCGCTGTACGACGCCGACAGGCCGTCCTCCATCGTTTTTCCCGCGTCCTACAACGGACTTGCCGTCGCGGGGCTGCTCGCGCACAGCGATTTCCGCGAGGCGCCTTATTACAGGGATTTCAGTCTGCGCGAAGTTTACTTTCCGTCCAACTGGACCACGATCGGCGAAAACGCGTTTTACGGCGCGACGAGCGTGGAAAAGATCACGTTCGGAAAAAATAGCGTCATAAAGTCTTTGGGACGTAACGCTTTCCGCGAATGCGGCGTGACGGAAGTCGTTTTGCCCGCCAGTCTGGAAACCCTCGGCGACAGCCTGTTTTCGCGCAGCGAAACGCTGAAAAGCGTGCGCTTCGAAGCCGGTTCGGCGCTGAAAACGGTAAGTTCGCGCGCTTTCGACAACTGCGCGAAACTCGAAACCGTGGAACTGCCCGAAACCGTTACCGAAATCGGCAGCAGCGCATTCTATTACTGCGTAAGTTTGACCGAAATCAATTTCCCCGCGGCCGTCAAGCAAGTGGGGGATTATGCGTTCAGCAGCTGCAGCTCGCTGGCTGTTTTGGATATTCCTGCGGACAGCCAACTCGAAAGCATAGGAACTTCTTCTTTCAGTTTCATGTATCAGCTCACGGAAATCGCGCTCCCCGCGGGCGTTACCGTGCTGCCGTATAAAGCGTTTCAGTCGTGCAAGGCGCTGGAAAAGGTTACGCTCGGCGGCAGCGTTACGGAAATCGGCGATTACGCGTTCGAGTCGTGTTATGCGCTGAGCATGCTGAACAGCGATACGGCGGGCATGATCAATATTCCGGCGAGCGTGGCGGCCATCGGCGATTACGCGTTTTGCATGGCGTCCTCCATGGTGAACGTAGATTTCGGCGAAAACAGCGAGCTCGTTTCTCTCGGCATCTATTCGTTTGCGGGCAATAATCCGCAATGGAGCGATATCGCTCCCGTGGATATGTCGCTCGAGAAGCTTACTTTGCCCGCTTCGCTCAAAACGCTGGGCGAAAACGCGCTGTATCTCAACTTCTCGGTCAAGACCATCGAAGTGGATGCCGGCAATACCGCGTTCACGAGCGACGGAAAGGGCCTTTACGATAAAGCGACTGGCAATCTGCTCGCCTACGCCATAGGCAACGAGGCGGCGGAATACACGGTAACCGGCGGAACGGAAATCCCCGCGTATGCGTTTTATTCTTCGGAATATCTCAAAACGGTCGTACTGCCCGCAAGCATACAAAAGATAGGGGACTTTGCCTTTGCCTATTCCTCCGTTGCGTCCATTAACTTGGGCGAATCGATCTCGGAATTCGGCGAACAGGCGTTCCGCAGTTCCAAACTGACGGCGATCACGCTTCCCGCGAACCTCGCCGCCGTATCGATAGGCGCTTTTGCCTACTGTGCGGATCTCGAAAGCGTAACGTTTGCGGATAACAGCAAGATAAAAACGCTCGAAGAGGGCGCGTTCGCCTCGTGCGAAGCGCTGGCGAGCATAGACTTCGGCGAAGGCGGCTGCCTCGAAGTGATCGGCAAAGAGGCGCTGGCGAATACGGGGCTGACATCTCTCGTCGTTCCCGCGACGGTGAAAGAGATCGGCGCTTTCGGTATCGATAACAACGCCAACCTGGGTTCGATTGTTTTTGCAGAGGGAACCGTTCTGGAAACGATCGGCGACGACGCTTTCGCCTATAACGACAAACTCGCAACGTTCACCATGCCCGCGAGCGTAAAGAACTGGGGCGAGTATACTTTCCAGTTCTGTCTTTCGCTGACCGAATTCAAATTTGCGGACGGGTTCTCGCTGACGAAACTGCCCTACGGCACGTTCCATACGTCGGGACTGTCGGCCATAGATCTTCCCGATTGCATTTCGGAAATCGGCGAATACGCTTTCGCTTTTACGAATTTCACCAGTTTTGAAACGGACGTAGACGCGATCGGGAAATACGCGTTCTATCATGCGCAGAAACTGGAAAAAGTAGTGTTTACGGGAAACGTAACGACTTTCGGCATCCACACGTTCTCGGAATGTACGGCTTTGGCAAGCGTTACCCTTCCCGAAACGCTGGAATATATCGGAAACTTTTCTTTCAACAACTGCAAGAGCCTGACCGAGATCGTCATACCCGCGTCGGTCAATACGTTGGGCATGTCCGCATTTTTGAACTGTACGGCGCTCGAAAAAGTAACGCTCCTTAAAAACGGCGTTACGGCGGCGGAAAGTTCCACGTTCAGCGGCTGCACGGCGTTGAAAGAATTACACGTGCCCGCCGCGGTGAAGGCGCTTTACGTCAAAGACGCCGCGTGGCTGCAATACGCCGACCTCTTCGTCGGCGACGAGGCATAAAGGAGATACGCGATGAAAAAACTGACGAAAGTTCTGCTCGCAATATTGGCTGTGGTCTGCGCGGCGGCGTTTTTCTTCGCCTGCGATAACGGCGGAGATAAAAATGCCGCGGAAACCTATACCGTAACGTTTTACGACGGCGCACAGGAAGTGGACAGCAAAAAGGTTGAAAAAGGCGGCACGGTCGAAACCCTTCCCGAGATCAATAAGGCGGGACACGAATTTATCGGCTGGAGGATTGACAACGATCCGACACAGCCTTTCGACGAAAACACCGCGGTCAATTTCGATCTCAAAGTCTACGCGGCATGGAACAGGGTTTACTCGATATCGTACGATCTGCAGGGAGGCAGCGGACCGACCGAAGGAAAAGATTTTTCCGCCTCGGCAGGCAAAAAAATCATTCTCCCTGCGGAAGAAGGATTTGCAAAAGGCGATTTGGGGCTGTACGCCTGGTCGGACGGCAGCGCGGAATATGCGCCCGGTACGGAATACGTCATGCCCAGCGTGGATCTGTCTTTGACGGCCGTATGGAAAACGGTGTACACCGCGGCGTTCGATATAAGCGGCGCGACGGGCGAAACGCCCGCTGCTTTGAAGTCCACGCGCTCCGTGGTGCTTCCGAGCGGCGACGGGCTTGAAAAAGAGGGCTACGAATTTGCGGGCTGGACGGACGGCGAGGCCGATTACGCGGCGGGCGCTGTCTATGCGATCAAAGCAGACGTTACTTTAAAAGCTCTTTTCGCGGGCGAATATACGGTCAAACTCGATCCCGACGGGGGCGAACTGACGGGAGAAACGGTGTTTGTCAAAAATTCGGGCGAAACCGTGGAACTGCCGCTGCCCTCGCGTTCTTCCGAATACGAATTCCTGTACTGGACGGACGGATCAAAGACCTTTGATGCAAATTCCGATTATACCGTCCGCTATGAGGACGTTACGCTCACGGCGGTGTGGAAAGTTCCCGAATATATTGTGAAGTTTACCGACTGGGACGGCAAAGTGTTCGCGGAGCAAAAGGTGAGCAAGGGGCAAAATGCCGAAGAACCCGAAACGCCTATTTCTTCCATTCCCGAATTCGGCGGAGATCGGAAGAGCG
>UQZE01000020.1 GCA_900545325.1 uncultured Eubacteriales bacterium | reverse complement strand
GTCATCGGGTTTAACGATATTTCGGAATACAAAGGCTCGGGCGGTTATTTCAATGCCCTTATCGGGCGGGTAGGCAATCGAATCGGGGGTGCGGCGTTTGAATTAAACGGCAAAAAATATCGTCTTGGGGCAAACGATAACGGCAATACTCTGCACGGCGGCAAAGTCGGTTTCGATTCCGTTTTCTGGGATACGGATATCGACGGAGAAGAACTGGTATTGCGCTATACTGCGGCCGATATGGAGGAAGGCTTTCCCGGAAAACTCGACGTGGAAGTGCGCTATTCCGTAACGGAGGAAAACGAACTGAAAATAAAATATAAAGCCGTTTCGGACGAGGATACCTTGTGTTCTCTGACCAATCACGCCTACTTCAATCTTTCGGGCGATTTCAACAATAAGATTTTAGGAGAATGTCTGAAGATAAAGAGCGATTTCATCACGGCGGTGGATAAGGCGCTTATCCCCACGGGCGAGCTTTATCCCGTAAAAAATACGCCGCTCGATTTCAATTCCATGAAAGAGATCGGCGAAGAGATAAGCGATAAAAACGAATTTTTGGAAATCGCCGGCGGGTACGATTTCAACTACGTTCTGAAAAACGACGGAAAGAGCTGTGTTGCGAAAGCGTTCGATCCGAAAACCTGTATCGAAATGGAGGTATATACCGACAGGCCGTGCATACAGTTCTACTCCGGCAATTTTTTGAACGGCGAAAAGGGAAAGGCCGTGTTTTACAAGAACTGCGCGTTCTGTCTGGAAACGCAAGGATATCCAAACGCCTGCAATATCGAAACTTTCCCCTCGATAACTCTGAGAAAAGGCGAAATCTATTCTGCGGAAACGAAATATAAATTTTCTCTTTACAAAGCGGAATTCTGATAAAAGACGCGCATTTGCGCGCCTTTTTGCATAAAATTTTAAGTTTGCGCAATGCTAAAAATATGCATTACGAAAAGTTTTATGTCGATATAACCGTCCGTTTTTCCAAGGAAGGAGGCGTTTATCCCGAAAGTTTCGAATGGTTCGGCAACACGGTGTTTATCGATAAAGTTACGGACAGAAGAAAGGCTCCGCCCGAACATGTGGGCGCATTTCTGACCGAAAGATTTCTATGCCTGATCAACGGAAAAGAACGAAAAATCTTTTATGAACGCGAAGCGGACAAATGGTTTGTCGAAGCGCGCTGCACGGATTGAAAAAAACGCCCGACAAGGACGTTTTTTTTGCTGAAACCGCCTGTTAAATAATTGTGTTATCACGCGTAATATAGTATAATATAAACAAAAACAAAAGGTGGAAAAATGTACAATTTAAACGGTTTGGCTCCGGAGCTGAAAACTGCTCTTGAACATGCGCAAGGCGCGGTGAAACTTCCCGTATCCGAAAACGGCAAAAAGCTGGAGACGAAGAAAACGGACAAGGGATTTTATGTGCGTATCGGAGAGGATAAATCCGAGATCGGTTACGCAAAGACGGCGGACTTTCTCCGCGGCGCGCTGTATCTCGCCTGCGGAAAGGAAGTTTCACAGACGAACGCTTTCGACGATCTGGGCGTCATGGTTGACTGTTCGAGAAACGCCGTTCCGAAAGTGGAAACGGTGAAAAAATTTGTTTCTTTCCTCGCCTCGCTGGGCTATACATATGTTTATCTTTATACGGAAGACACTTACGAACTGAAAGACAACCCTTATTTCGGCTATCTGCGCGGCAGATATACGAAGGCCGAGATCAAGGAAATGGACGACTTTTGCGCTTCGGTCGGCGTGGAACTCCGCCCGTGTATCCAGACGCTCGCGCATATCAACCAGATCACGCGCTATAAGAGCTACGAGGACATTATCGACTGTAACGACATCCTTCTCTGCGGGGAGGAAAAAACTTATCGGCTGATCGACGATATGTTCCGCACGCTCGCCGAGAATTTCACGTCCAGAAAAGTCAATATCGGCATGGACGAGGCGCATATGCTCGGCCTCGGAAGATATCTCGACCGGCACGGATACTGCGACCGCGCGGACATCATGCTGGAGCATCTGAAAAAAGTGCTCGCCATTGCGGAAAAATACGGTTTTACCTGTGCAATGTGGAGCGATATGTTTTTCCGTCTGTTTTCGGGCGGACATTACGGAGAGATCAAAAACGTGCCTCAGGCCGTGCTTGACAAGATACCCTCCAATGTGGAACTCATCTACTGGGATTACTACGCTACGGATTATAGCTATTACGACAAAATGGTGAAGAGCCATCAAAAAATGAGCGGTAATATCGGCTTCGCGGGCGGCGCATGGAAGTGGACCGGTTTCACGCCGCATAACGATTTTTCTCTGCGTACCATGAAACTTTCCGTCAAGGCCTGCAGGGAAAACGGCGTAAAGGATTATTTCGTAACTTCCTGGGGGGATAACGGCGGAGAGGGCATGCTCAATTCCGTGCTGCCGTCCTTTTATTACACGGCCATGGCCGCTTACGGCGACGGCAAAAACAAGGATGTATTCCGCCATATGACGGGTATTTCATTCGACGATTTTATGAAACTCGATCTGCCTAACAAAGCTGCGGACATCAGAAATCAACACAATAATTCTTCCAGAGTGTTCCTTTATGACGATCTGCTTTTCGGCATATTCGACTGCGCGATCGGCGGGGACTTCGCGGAAAAATACCGCAGTTTCAGGCGCCGTCTGTCGCGGCTTGCCGCAGGTGAGTACGGCTATCTGTTCGAGTATATGGCTGCGCTTTGCGAAGTATTGGCGTATAAGACGGATTTAAGCGTCAAGATAAAACAAGCTTATAAAGAAGGGGACAAGGCGGCCGTCAGGGCTTATATGGATGGCGATATGAAAAAACTGATCGCTGCGGTGCGTAAGTTTTATAAAGCCTTTGCGAAAGCTTGGGAAACGGAAAACAAGCCGTTCGGTTTCGAAGTGCAGGATCATCGTCTCGGCGGACTGGAAGCGCGCCTGAAAGCGATAGAAAAGAAACTATCCGATTATGCCGACGGCGCGGTGGAAACCGTGCCCGAACTGGACGAAAAACACCTGCCCTGCGATTACGTCTGCGGCGCCGATCTCGAAAAAATGCTCTTCGTCAACTGGGCGGCAAACATTTCCACAGGTATCGTATAATAAAAAAGCAACCCGAAAGGGTTGCTTTTAGCTTTTGTCATAAAAGAACGCCCGTCGGGCCGCCGACGGGCGTTCTTTTAGTGTTTTATTTTAACGGTTTCGCCGCCGTTCGCCCTTGAGCGTTCCGCCGCTATTCCCATAAGATGGCTTTCGATTGACGCCGCGAGCGTCGTTTCGGGATTTGCGTTGCCCGACAGCACTTCGTAAAGTTCTTTCACAAGGCCGTAATCGCCGCCGCCGTGTCCGAAACCGCCGTCGTCAAGTTCTTTGAGATTTATAACTTCGGCTTTTTTACCGAAAGGTTTGATCTCGATGCGGCCTGCCGTTTCGTCCAGCACGAGTTCTCCGAGCGTGCCGTAGAATTTCATGATGCGCCCGCCGTCCGCGGTGAACGCCGTCATTCTGAGATTTGCCTTTACGCCGTTTTCAAAGTTCATGACCGTTATCTGATTATCCACAACGTCGTTGTCGCAGGCGAATACGCACCTTCCGTACGGGCCGTTTTCAATCGCCTGCACGAGATTGCTCTCCTCAAGCGGGAGGACGGGCGTAAGGACGTTGTAGGGCCATGCGTTTTCCGGACGGCCCGCGTCTTTCCAGCGCTTTATATAGACGTTATACGCGCTGTAAGGACAGCTGTCCTTGAGTTTGCAGGCCGAACATCTGTCCGCCGCGCCTTCGGGTTTATGCGCCGCGTTGAAATATTTGAGATCGCCGACGGAGGACACCGAAGAACAGCGCGAACCCGCGTAATATTGCAGCAGGTCGAGGTCGTGGCAGCACTTTGCAAGGATCATGGGCGTGGTGTCTTCCGCTCTGCGCCAGTTGCCGCGCACGTAACTGTGTGCCTGGTGCCAGTACGTTACCTGTTCGATGGAATCTATGAGAACCAGTTCGCCGACCGCGCCGCCGTCGAGCAGTTCTTTTATTTTTACGAATGCGGGCGCATAGCGGAGCACATGGCAAACGAGCACCTTTCCGCCGTATTTCTTCTGCGCCGCAAGCAGTTCGTAACATTCTTTTTCGTCGTCCGTAATGGGTTTTTCGAGCAGGATATCGTATCCGATTTCTAGCGCTTTCAGACATTGCCGCACGTGTTGTTTGTCGAGCGTGGAAATTATGAGAAGATCGCTGCGTTTTTCTTTGAAAAATTCATTTTCGTCGGTAAATCTTTTTTCGGCGGGAACGCCGAAAAGAGCGCCGTATTTTTCGAGTTTGACGGGGTTGACGTCGCACATCGTTTCAATTTTGAATTTATCTTTCTGCGTGTTGATCAGACTGCCGTAAGCGTCGCAGCCGCGGGAGCCGCAGCCGATAATGGATACGGTGAAGATTTTTTTATCGCTCATGATCTTTTACCTCTTTTTTTCTCTATTATATAACGTACGAACTTTTTTTTCTACCTGTTTTATGGCTTATCTATGTCAAAATTTGATATCTTAACGGTTGACATTTCTCCGTCGTTCGTATATACTGAATATATAGTTCGCATAAGCGAACTAAAAGGCGGCGAATATGGAGATCTATAACGAAAAGTATCTGCGCGAAGGCGACAAAATTTCCGTCGAGAAAAAAGCGGACTGCGCCGTTTACCGTTTGTCTAACGCGGGCGGCAGCGGCAGGATCACCGAATATGAAATTTTTGAAGACGTGTCCGTTCTGTTCGACGATATGCACCTTGAAAGTTTCGGGGAGGGCACGCGGGGCGCGTATGCGCTCCACATTGAGCACTGCAAGCAGGGCCGTTTCGAGGCGGCCTTTTCCGACGGCAGGCGGTTTTATCTGGGAGCGGGGGATATCTGCGTTCACAATATAGATTACGGCGATATTGCGGAATCTTCCATGCCGTACCGCCATTATCACGGTATTACGATTATGATAAAATCGGCAAAGGACGAACGATTCCGTGAACTGCTCGCGGCGATCGGCGTCGACTTCGAAAAAATCGCGGCGGATACGACGGCCGCGGGCGGACTGTATATCATACGCGCGACCGAGCGGATAGAACATATTTTCGACGAGCTGTACCGCGTAACGCCGCAGAACAGAACGGGCTATTTCAAATTAAAGCTGTTGGAACTTCTGCTCTTTCTCAGCGGCACGAAACATACCGCCACCGAAACGCAGAAACATTTCCTGCCGAAAGAGAACGCCGATCTTCTGAAAAAAGTGGAGCTTTATCTTTGGGAAAACATCTCTTTACCGCTCACGATCCCGCGGCTTTCGGAAATTTTCGGCATAAGTCCCACCTCGCTCAAAAGCGGGTTCCGTATCCTCTACGGCTGTCCGATACATGCTTATCTCAACATCTGCCGTATGCAGACGGCAGCATATAAACTCGTTAAGACGGAGGAAAAAATAGCGGATATTGCGCGGCAGACGGGATATAAAAGCGAGAGCAAATTTTCAAAATCCTTTGTCAGATTCAGCGGAAAAACGCCGCGAGATTATCGTAAGGACGCGATTTTGTCCGATTGGAGCATAATTTCGCCCGTTCGGGTATAAAATAAATTTCCTTCTGGGCGCCTTCTTTTTGTATAATAAATGCGAAAAAAGGAGGTGGAGCATGAAATTCAAAGCTCATAAAGGGTTATACGATTATGCCGGCAGGTATAAGTATCTGACATTCGCGTCGCTCTTTTTATCGGGGGCGAGCGCGGTGCTGGCGCTGATGCCGTTCGTCTACATCTGGTTTATGATCAGGGACGTGATCGACGCGGCGCCGAATTTTGCGCGGGCGGAAAACCTCGCTTATTACGGCTGGATGGCGGTGCTTTTCGCCGTTCTGGCGATACTCGTTTACGTTGCGGGGCTGATGTGTTCGCACATAGCGGCTTTCCGCGTTGCGGCGAATATACGCAAGGAAACGCTCGATCATGTGGTAAAGCTTCCCGTCGGCGCTTTCGACGAGATCGGGAGCGGCAAGGTGAGGAAGATCATAGACGAATCGAGCGCCGCTACCGAAACGCATCTCGCGCACAACCTGCCCGATCTCGTGGGGGCGATCGTAACGCCTTTGGCAATGATTGCAATGATGTTCGTTTTCGATTGGCGGTTAGGTCTGGCAAGTCTGTTTCCCGTGGTCTGCGCGTTTCTCATTATGACGAAGATGACCGGCGCGGGCATGGAGGAAAAAATGAAACAATACAACGACGCGCTCATGGACATGAACAACGAGGCGGTGGAATACGTGCGCGGCGTGCCCGTCGTAAAAACGTTCGGACAGACAGTATTTTCTTTCGCTCGCTTCAAGGCGAGCATAGACCGCTATCACAAATGGGTGGTGGCTTATACGAAACAACTGCGTCAGCCGATGATGTTCTTCACGCTGCTGATCGACAGCATCTTCGCGTTTCTGATCGCCGTAACGCTGTTTATCGTCGGCAGAGGTCCCGCCGATACAGCTTTCATAGTGGATCTCGTCTTTTATATCATATTCACGCCGATTCTCGTCGTTACGCTCAATAAAATAATGTTTATGAGCGAAAACGGCATGATCGTGCGGGACGCGATGGCGCGCATCAACGGCGTGCTCGACATAAAGCCGCTGCCGGAATCCGCGTACTGCGAGGCGCCCGAAGATAATTCCGTAGAATTGAAAGGCGTGTCCTTCCGCTATCCCAACGCCGAGCAGAACGCGGTGAGCGGTTTGAACATAAAGATCGGCGCGGGGCAGACCGTTGCGCTCGTCGGCGAAAGCGGCGGCGGCAAGACGACGGTCGCGGGGCTGGTTTCCCGTTTCTGGGATGTGAACGAAGGCGAAATCTTGATAGGCGGCGTCAACGTGAAAAATATTGCGAAAAAAGTGCTTTCCGAACAAATATCCTATGTGTTTCAGGACAGCAGGCTGCTCAAAGCGTCTGTGTTCGACAACGTGAGGCTTTCCAGGCCGAATGCTTCGGTGAGCGAGGTGGAAAAGGCGCTCCGTGCGGCGCAATGCGACGATATCGTCGAAAAACTTCCCGACGGAATATATACCGTAATCGGCAAAGAGGGGATATATCTTTCCGGCGGCGAGCAGCAAAGGATAGCCATAGCCCGCGCTATACTGAAAGACGCGCCGATCGTCGTTTTGGACGAGGCAACGGCATTTGCCGATCCCGAAAACGAATATTTGGTGCAGAAAGCTTTCGAACAGCTTACCGAGGGCAAAACGGTGCTCATGATCGCGCACAGGCTGACCACGGTGGTCAACGCCGACCGCATTTACGTTTTACAGGGAGGCAGGGTAGCCGAGAGCGGCACGCATGCCGAACTTCTGGGGAAAAAAGGCGTTTACGCCTCGATGTGGAACGATTACCGCACCTCGGTAAAATGGAACATGGCGAAGGAGGCGTGAAATCATGGTCAGAAGATTGATGAAAAAATATGCCCTTTCCGAACAGGGCGCGAAAGATTATATAAAGGCGTGCGTGGCGTGTACGGTCGTAAATCTCGTGAAAATGCTGCCCGTGGGTTTGTTGTTTTTGCTCGTTTCCGATCTGATAGAACCGCTGTTTGACGAAAACGCCGTTCTCGGTTTCAATTACTGGCTGTACGGCTGCGGCATACTCGGCGTGCTCGCTTTGATGTATATAACGTATTATATCCAGTATAACTGTAATTATTTCAATACTTACAGCGAAAGCGCCGCGCGGCGCATCGCACTTGCGGAGCGCATGCGTAAACTGCCGCTTTCCTATTTCGGGAAAAAAGATCTTTCCGATCTCACCACAACCATTATGGGCGACTGTACGTTTATCGAACAATCGTTTTCCCATTTCTATCCCGAACTCGCAGGCGCGATCGCGAGCAGCTGTATCGTCGCGGTGTCGCTCTTTTTTGCCGACTGGCGGCTGGCGCTCGCCTCCATGTGGGTTTTGCCCATTGCGCTGCTCGTCGTGCGGCTTTCGGCCGACGTGCAGAATAAAATAGGCAGAAAGAAGACCGCCGCGGCGATCGCCTGTGCGGACGGTATTCAGGAATGTCTGGAAAGCGTGCGCGACCTCAAGGCGAACAACGCGGAAGAGCGGTATCTTTCGGGGCTGAAAAAGAAAGTCGACCGCCTCGAACGCAGGCAGATCGTAAGCGAATTCATGACGGCGCTCTTCGTAGTCAGCGCCCAGCTCCTGCTGAAATTCGGTATCGCCACTACGGCGCTCGTCGGCGGTATACTGTTGGCGGACGGAACTCTCGCGGGCGGCGCCGGTCTGCTCACGTTCTTTATGTTCCTGCTCGTCGTATCGAGGATGTACGACCCCATGAGTTCGGCTCTTCAGAACCTCGCCGCGATCATATCCTGCCGCATCAATATCGGCAGAATGAAGGAAATTTACGAAACGCCCGTCCAAAGCGGTTCCGTGAAATTCAGTTCCGCAGGATACGACGTAACCTTCGAGCATGTTGGATTTTCCTACAACGAAGGCGAACAGGTCTTGAAAGACGTGTCGTTTACCGCAAAACAGGGCGAAATAACCGCGCTGATCGGTCCGAGCGGGGGAGGCAAGTCCACCGTCGCAAAACTCGCCGCGCGCTTCTGGGATATCGATAAAGGCAGGATCTGCGTAGGCGGGCAGGATATTTCCGCCGTCGATCCCGAAACGCTCATGGGCAGTTATTCCATCGTGTTCCAGGACGTAACGCTTTTTAACAACACCGTTAAGGAAAATATCCGCATCGGCAAAAAGGACGCGACCGACGAAGAAGTGCTGGCTGCGGCAAAAGCCGCGAACTGCGACGAATTCGTCATGCGGCTGCCGAAAGGTTACGATTCTGTTATCGGAGAAAACGGTAGTATGCTTTCCGGCGGCGAACGGCAGAGAATATCCATTGCGCGCGCGCTTTTGAAAGATGCGCCGATCGTCCTGCTTGACGAAGCTACCGCGAGTCTGGACGTGGAGAACGAAACGCGTATACAAAAGGCGATATCCGAGCTTGTACGCAATAAGACGGTGCTTATAATCGCGCACCGCATGCGCACGGTCGCGAGCGCGGATAAACTCGTACTGCTGAAAGACGGCCTCGTGGAAGAACAGGGCGCGCCGCGGGAACTTGAAAAGAAGGGCGGACTTTACGCGAGAATGAACGAATTGCAGCAGCAGAGCATGAACTGGAAATTATAGGAGGTTTTTATGAGCAATACCGCGGTCACGATCCTGGGAATATGTTTGATTTTCGTCATGACGACGCTCGGGGCTTCGGTGGTATATTTTTTCAGAAACGATATTTCGCCGAAACTGAACGCCGTTTTTCTCGGGTTCGCTTCGGGCATCATGGTCGCGGCCTCCGTATGGTCTTTGCTCATACCCGCCATGGAGGAAGCGGACTTCGGCGCGTGGAACTGGGTGCCCGCGGCGGTCGGATTTATCGTAGGCGGATTGTTTTTAGTGCTTTTGGATAAGATCGTCCCTCATCTGCATAAGGGGACGAACGAAGAAGAAGGTCCGCGCGTCGCGCTGAAAAAGCCCGTAAAACTTTTTCTCGCCGTAACGATACACAATATCCCCGAAGGGTTAGCGGTCGGATTTGCGTTCGGCGCCGCCGCCGCGTTGGGCGAAAACGCCGCCTACATTTCGGCGCTCGGACTCGCGATCGGCATCGCCGTGCAGAATTTTCCTGAAGGCGCTGCGGTCGCCCTGCCTATGCGCGCGGCGACGGGCAGCAGAAACAAAGCGTTTTTCTACGGCTTAGGCAGCGGCGCCGTCGAGCCGTTGTTCGCGGTGGCGGGATATTTTCTCGCAAGCTACATCACGGTATTGCAGCCATGGCTTTTATCTTTTGCCGCGGGCGCGATGATCTTCGTAGTGGCGGAAGACCTGATTCCCGACGCCCGCCTTTCCGAATATCCGCATTTGGGCACATGGGGGCTGATGATCGGATTTGCGCTCATGATGATTTTGGATGTGGCGTTGGGCTGACCTGCGCCGCTGTTTTTGAGCATAAAAAGAAAAACACGGGAAATCTCCCGTGTTTTTCCGTATTGAAGCGCTGTGTGCGTGAATGCTTTGGAAAAATTGAAATAAATTTGTTAGTTTCGCGTTAACTTTACTTGACAAATGTTCCGTATGCCGTTATAATAACTCACAGAGTTCGGAGTGGCGAACTTATTTTTTCGATAAAGAGGTTCGGTTAAGCGAACGTTTGAGGGCGCTGAAAAACGCTTATTTTTATGAATGAATGTTCGCTTACGCTAACCGAGAGGAGAAGGATGACTTCGGCGGAACTCAGGTATATAATTGCGGTCGATGAATTGTACGGAGGCGGCCGCGGCGCGCGTCTTACGGACGTTGCTCTGAAAATGGGCGTTACGAAGGTGAGCGTATATAAGATGTTCGAACGTCTTGAATGCCGCGGACTGATGGAGCGGAACGCGCTGAACAGGATTTTCCTTACCGGTTCGGGGAGGGCAGAACTCGCCGTCAACATGTTCTGTATCGACTATATCGGCAAAGCGATAGAAAAATTCTGCCGCATGAAATATACGGAAGCTTTCAAAGAGGCGGTAAACACGGTATGCGCGCTGAGCGAGCCGTGCCGCGCGGCGCTTTTCGGATATCTGAAGGAAAAAAGAGATGAGTAAAGTCAGTAGAGAATTGAAAGCATGGGAAAAAGAGAAAAAACTCATTCCCGTAATGATTAAAAAATACTGTAACAGACATCACGGAACAAAGGGGCGCGAGATTTGCGGGGAATGTAAGGCTCTTACCGAATACGCGCTGTTCCGTTTGGAAAAATGTCCGTTCAAGGTCAATAAAAAGTTCTGTTCGTTCTGTAAAGTGCACTGTTACAGGCCGGAGTTGAGACAAAAGATTAAAGAAGTGATGAAATGGTCCGGCCCGCGAATGATCTTTACCCATCCGATCTATGCTTTTTCGCATGTCGCGCAAATGATAAAACATAAAAGACAACTGAAAAAAGAGGCTGAAAAAGATGCTTGACAAAGAACTGTTCCGACTGTTGGGCGGAAACAAAAAATACATATTTTACGCCGTTGCGCTGCAAGTTCTCGGACTGATCGCAAATATCGGTGTTACCGCAAGCCTGTGCTGGGCGGTTTATATGCTTATAGACGGGGTTTCCGCGGTGAATTATATATATCCCGCGCTCACTGCGGCCGCGGCGGTCGCGGTGCGCTACGGAACGAGTCGCGCGACGGGCGATATCAAGGACACGCTCGGCCGCAAAGTGAAAAAAGACATGCGCGCGCAGGTATATAATAAGATACTGCGCCTCGGCGTGCGCAGCACCGAGGAAATGAGCATGGCGGGTCTTACCCAGGTGAGCATGGAGGGTGTGGAACAGCTCGATTTATATTATTCTTCGTATATCCCGCAGTTCTTTTTTTCCATGATCGCGCCGCTCGTTCTCTTCGTTGTGTGCGTTGGGATCGACTGGAAAGTTGCGCTCGTACTGCTGGCTTGCGTGCCGCTTATACCGATATCCATCATAGCGGTATCCAAGTACGCCAAGCGGATATTTGCGAAATACTGGGGCAAATATACCTCGATGGGGGACACTTTTCTCGACAGCGTGCAGGGATTGAGAGAACTGAAAATATTCCGCGCAGACGCAAAACGCCACGTTAAGATCAACGAAAGCGCGGAAGAGTTCAGAAAAATAACCATGAAAGTGCTCGTGATGCAGCTCGCCAGCACGACGATCATGGACTTAGTGGCTTACGGAGGCGCGGGCGCGGGGATAGCGCTCGCCGTGATCGGTCTGGCCAACGGATTAAATCCCGCGGCGGGCTTGTTCCTCATCCTCGTGGCCGTGGAATTTTTTCTGCCGCTGCGCGCGTTCGGTTCGGCGTTTCACATCGCCATGAACGGCGCGAGCGCGGGAAAAAAGATCATTTCCCTCCTCAATGCCGAAGAACCCGTGTGGGGTAAGGAAAAGGTGAAAGATACCGCAATTGAACTTTCCGACGTCAGTTTTTCCTACGACGGAAAGAGGTCGGTCCTCGAAAATATTTCCATGCGTTTTCCGAAAACGGGCATGTCCGCTATCGTAGGGGAAAGCGGCTGCGGCAAATCCACCGTCGTCGCCTTGATTACGGGCCAGAACCGTCCGCAGCGGGGGACGGTGTGCGTCGGAGGCAGGCCTCTCGAAACGCTGGAACGGGGCGATTACTATTCGCATCTCGCCGTGGTAAGCTATAATACGTACATTTTCAACGCGAGCGTGCGGGAAAACTTTGTACTGGCAAATAAATACGCGACGGACGCGGAAATCTGGAGCGCGCTCGAAGACGTAAATCTTGCGGAATTTATCCGCGAAAACGGCGGACTGGACAAGATGATCACGGAGGACGCGAACAATATTTCGGGCGGGCAGAAACAACGGCTCGCGCTGGCGGTCAACCTCGTGTCAGGCAAGGATATATACGTATTTGACGAAGCCACAAGCAACATCGACATCGAAAGCGAAGCGATCATCATGCGGAATATAAAGAAACTGAGCGAAAAAGTCGGAGTTATCGTAATTTCCCATCGTCTGGCGAACGTCGTGCCCGCCGACGCGGTTTATTTTCTCGAAGGCGGCCGTATCGCGGAAAGCGGAACGCACGAAGAACTTATGAAACTCGGCGGCGGTTATGCGAAACTTTACAACACGCAGAAAGAACTGGAAGAGGGGTATTCCGCGGAGGTGCCGGCATGAAGAAAGAAAAGAGAAAACTCCGCAGAAGCGGCGCGAGAATCATGGCCAGTCTTATCCTGCTTTTGGGGTCGTTATCCTATATAATGCTGCTTGCCGTGCTGAACGGCAGTCTCGGCTTTATCTGCGCCATGGGCGTAACGCTGTTCGGCGCCTTCGGCGTGGCAAAGGCGCTCGGCGAAGCGATCGCCATGTCTTACGGGCTGATCATCGGCCTTGCGGTAGGCTGCGGCGTTCTGCGCGGCATACTTCGCTATTTCGAACAGTACAGCAATCATTACATCGCATTTAAACTGCTCGCGGTCCTGCGGGATAAGATATTCGGCGCGCTGCGCGTGCTCTGTCCCGCGAAACTCGAAAGCAAACAGAAAGGAAGCATTATCGCAATGATCACTTCCGATATAGAAACCCTGGAAGTTTTCTACGCGCATACCATTTCGCCGATCTGCATCGCGGTCGTCGTTTCCGCGGCGGTGTTCTTATTCGTCGGATTTATATCGAGCTGGTATCTCGCGTTTACGGCGCTCTTCGGCTATCTGCTCATCGGCGTGGCCGTTCCTCTGATCTCTTCGGGAAAGCTCAAGGAATCGGGCGTGCGTTACCGGTCTGAATTTTCTTCGTTCAACGCTTATTTTCTCGACAGCATCAAAGGCGTAAAAGATATAGTATTGAACAATGCGGGCGAGGAACGTGAAAAGGAAGTCAACAGGCGTTCGGATGAACTTCTGCGGGAAACGAAAAAGATGAAAAAAGACATAACGAAAGCAGGGGCGGCGACCGAGCTGACGGTTTCGCTGGTAATCCTTCTGACGCTTGCCGTCGGAATAGCGCTCGTCTACGCCGGCGAGCTTTCGGCGGGAAAAATGATCGTCGGCATGGCGGCCGTGTTCGGAAGTTTCGGTCCCGTGATCGCCATTTCGGCCCTGCCGGGTAATCTCACGCAGACTTTTGCGAGCGGCGACAGAGTTCTCGACCTGCTTGCGGAACAGCCTGCCGTACGGGCTATAACGGACGGCGTGAATATCCTTTACGACGATCTCGAAGTAAAGGACCTTTCTTTCGGATATGAAGAAACCCTTGTTCTGCAAGACGTCTGCATGCATGCGGAAAAAGGGGAGATTATCGGCATCGTCGGCGAGAGCGGCTGCGGCAAATCCACGTTTCTGAAACTGCTTTTGCGTTTTTGGGAAAAGAAAAGCGGCCGTATCGATTACAACGGCACGGATGTGGATTGCGTCAATACGGACAGCCTGCTCGATAACGTGACCATGGTCAGCCAAAGCACCTATCTTTTTGACGAAAGCATAGAGGAAAATCTGCGTATCGCAAAATCCGACGCGACGAAGGAAGAGATAGAAGAGGCCTGTAAGATGGCTTCCGTGCACGACTTCATCATGTCGTTGCCCGAGGGATACGAAACGCGGGCTGGCGCGCTGGGCGACAATCTTTCGGCAGGCGAAAAACAGAGAATAGGGCTCGCCCGCGCTTTCCTGCGCGGCAGCGAACTGATACTGCTCGACGAACCGACGAGCAATGTGGACAGCATCAACGAAGGAATCATATTGAAATCCCTTGCGCGGCAGAAGAATAAAAAGAGCATAATTTTAGTATCGCACCGCGAGTCCACCATGGCGATCGCGGATAGGATTTATAAAGTAGAAAACGGCCGTATGGCGGAGGTAAAATGATGGAAGAGAACAAAAAAAACACGGCGGAAGAAGAAAGCGCGATCACTTCGCTGATAGATAACGCCGCGGAAAGCGGAACGGCGGAACAAGCTGAGGAAAATAAAGAAGAAAAAGCCGCCGACGGAAAGTTATTTAAAAAATATAAAATCAAGGATATCGTATTTCTCGCGATTATTACGGCGTGTACGCTGGTTACGGGCGCGATCATGCCGCTGCTCGTCAACGTGCCGCTGTTCGGAATTATCCAGCTGGGGCTGGGCATACAGTTTTCGCTCTTTCCTGTAATAGGCATGATGAAAGTGAGAAAACCCGGCGCGCTTTTCTTTCAGTCGGTGTTTATTTCCGTCTTTCTCGTTTTCATGTTCCCGCCGATGGTGCTGATCGTCGTATGCGCCCTCGTATCGGAGGCGTTGACGCTGCTTATTTTCCGCGGATATCAAAAAGATCGGGCGTGCGTTTTCGCCGGCACAATCTATATGCCGCTCACTTTGCCCCTTCTGTACCTTTACTATAATGTGTTTTATACCGTAACTGGTTCGGAAAAGGCCGCCGTTTCCATGTTCCTCGGCGGCGGCGATCCCTGGATGATCGCAGGAATTTCCGTCGCGGTCGTGGCGGTGTGTTTTGTCGGCTCGCTCGTCGGCATGATCGTTTCCCGCGAATTGAAAAAAGCCGGAGTTCTGAAAAAATGAGCTTTTTCCGTTACAATAAAAACGTTTATCCCTTGATCGCCGTCGCGGCGGGTTTGTTCGTGATCGTCTTCGGGCTGGTGTGCGCAAAGATGCCGAGGTGTTCTTATTATCTTCTCGGCGTATATTTATGGCTAATGCTGTTCGGCTGTTATAAAAGCTGTTTGAAGATCTTGCCGGCGTATATCGTCGTCGGCGGCTTGTTCGCGCTCATCGCCTATTTCGCTTACGGGCGCAGCGCCGACGGAGCGATCGCTATGGCCAATCGTTTCGGCGCGGTGTTTCTCGCCGCGGCGCTCGGCATGAGCGTACAGTCCGCCGCCATGACCAGAAGCCTTTCCGCCGTGCATACGCCCCGCGCGGTAACGCTCGGCATGCTCATTGCGACGTCTTTCGTGCCCGTTCTCCGTACGGAAATAACGCGCGTGAGAGAGGCGATGAAAACGCGAGGGGCGGGCAGCATATTCAAACCCAAAATTTTTTACCGCGCCTTTTTGGTGCCGTTTGTCATGCGGCTGGTCAATATATCCGATACGCTTTCGCTTTCTGTGGAAACGCGCGGATTTACTCTCGGAAAAGTAAAATACACGATCTATAAAAGAGAGGCCGTTACCGTTTCCGACGTACTCTTTCTCGTCGGACTCGTAGCGGGCGCGGTGTTTACGGTGATATTATGAACGAAGCGATAAAACTTTCCCGCGTAACGTTCAGTTACGACGGAAAGACGAAGATATTGAACGAAGTCGATTTTTCGGTAAATTACGGCGAAGTTACTTTGCTTTCGGGGCATTCGGGCGAAGGAAAAAGCACGCTTTTATACGTCATCAGCGGCATTATCCCGAACGTAAATTACGGTGAACTTTCGGGCGAAGTTCTGGTCGGCGGGGAGGATATCAAAGGCAAACGGCTCGGACAGGTATGCCGCAAAGTCGGCGTGGTGCTGCAAAACGCCGACGAGCAGATCATTCAGAAACTGGTAGAGGACGAAATAGCGTTCGGATGCGAAAATCTCGCTTTTCCGCCCGATAAGATACATAAACAGATCGAAGCGGTCTGCAAACTGATGAAACTCGATCCCGAATGGAAGACGCGCACGCTCTCGGGCGGACAGAAACAACGGCTGATCACCGCCTCCACGCTCGCGATGGGGCAGAAAATCATTATTCTCGACGAACCTTTGGCAAATCTCGATAAAGACGGCGCGGCAATGCTCATGAACACGCTGCGGAAACTTTCCCGGGCGGGATATTGCGTCATAGTGGTGGAACACCGCCTCGACATGGTGCTGCCTTATGTCGACAAAGTATGGCACGTCGCGGGGCAGAAAGTTACGGAGGTCGCGGATAAAAAAGCATACCTTGAAGAGCAGACGAAGGTCATAGAGGATATCTGCCCGCCGTTCTTCGGCGGAAAAACCCTTTTCGACGTAAAAAACGTGAAGTTTTCCGTCAGGAATAAGTGCATACTGAAAGATATCGGCTGCCGTATTTTGAAGGGCGAACGCGTGGTTCTGCTCGGGGAAAACGGATGCGGAAAGACGACGTTCATGCGGCTGCTCGCGAGGCTCTATAAGCCCACAGGCGGCTCATTGACGCAGTTTATCGATTCCGCATTCGGACAGAAATCCCGCGGGAACAAGGCCTGGTACAAACGGGTGGGGGTGATCTATCAGAATCCCGACTACCAGTTGTTTATGCCTACGGTGCGACAGGAAATTTGCTATAACGCCGTTTCGCCCGAATACGCCGAAGAAATTGCTCGGCTTTTCGACGTTTATTCCTTATGGGAAAGGCATCCGCAATCCCTTTCGGAAGGTCAGAAAAGGCGGGTGAGTATCGCTGCGGTCGCCGCGGGCAAACCCGAGGTGCTTCTGCTGGACGAGCCTACCGTCGGGCAGGATTACGAACGACTTAAACAGATGACCGAAATTCTGAACGAACTGCACAAAAAGAGCGGAAATACTATGATAACCGTTACCCACGATATGCGCTGTGCGGAAGCCTTCTGCGACAAGGCGCTGCTCATCGCCGACGGCGTGGTCGCGGAATCGGGCGGCAAAGAACTCGCGCACAGATATTTTTTCGGCAGAAATTAAAAGCCCTTCCGGGGGCTTTTCTTTTTTCGTTGTTATTGACAATTTTCCGCTGCCGTATTATAATGATTAAGCAAAAATCTATAAACAGAGAGTATACTTTATGAAAATCGTGCAGAAAACAGCGTCGCTCAGAATATTGCTGTGGGTATTCGCGTCGTGCGTTTGTATGTCGGCAGCGCTTTTATTCTTATCGGCATGCAACGAAACGACGGAGGATAGCAAAACGAGGTATGAAGTGGAGTATCCGTCGGTTTCCAAGGTCGGATACTATGCGGAGTATCTCGGTGAGTCGGAACGGCAGAAGCCCGAGGTGAAAAACGAAGGGGTGGCCGAAAGTTACCCCGTATACGGCACGCGGCTGTACGGCGCGGGAGAAAATACAAACGCAGAAGAGAAAAAAGCGCTCCTTAAAGAAAACGAAATGCTTATCGGCACGGGTTTGTCCAACGTGAACGGAACGTATGACAGCATGGATGCGGAGGGAAATCTTTTTTTAAACGGAGAAAGCCTGGGGCGCAGGCTTTACAAGCATACCGCCGCCGCGGGCATGTATTACGGCGATGTTTCCGACGACGAGCCCGCAGTTTCTAAAAAAATCACATATGTTACGAGAACTTACGGCAACCATATCACGGGACTTTACGCTCCTGCGGGGGAAATTATAAAAATCAAAATGACTGCGGCCGATTTTAAATCTTCGGGCGGGGTGAAAGTGATTATCGGTCAGGCGCTTTCCAACGATAAGGCGAACAATATATGGGCGGCGAGAGAATTCAACCGTATGCCCGTTGCCGTAAACGCTATGAATATAACGGAAGATACTTATACGCTTGAACGCGACGAAGCGGGAAACATAACGGCTTACGTCGGTTCTTTTCTCGGCGGACCGATTTATATCAAACCCATGAAGGCCGGTTCTGCTTTCAGCATAGTGATCGACGGCGGCGTAAGATATTCGCATTTTATACTCGGTTATACGACTAAGGCGGAATTTGAGGAAAACAAAACTTCGTCCGCGCCCTACTTCGATTTGGAAATCTGGGACAGAGGCGCAAGGCATTCGGGGCCGAAAACGCGGGCAAAAGATTTTACATACGAGGAACTTTACCGCGCGGCCGTTCTCTGGGAAAATATCGCCCGCGTTTCCGCGCAGGCGCCGTCTTCCTCGCCGAGCGGCTGCGGCATCGATTTTCTTTACGACTGTTTCGTCGCCGCAGGCGCCGCGGTCGCCTTTCCCGCGCAGAGCACTTCGGTAAATTGTCCCGACGGCTGGATGACCGACGCGCTCGATTACGAAAAATTCGTTATTTCCGGCAACTGGGGCAACATACACGAATTCAACCATCATTTTCAGAACGGGTGGGGGCTGACGAACGACGGGGAAGTTTCCAACAACGCTTTGTCCCTCGTTTCGTACAGTTTATATACAAAAATCTCTTCTGCGCGCAGGGAAGGTACTTCAAACGAAGGACTGGACGGCTGGAACAGATACACGAGCGCCAGCTGGTCTCTCCGTCAGCTGATCGAAGGACGGGAAAACAATCTCTCCGTGCACTCCAATATTCTGCATGGATTCGGTCAGGACATATTTCTGAAAGCTACGCAATATAAGCTGGGCGGCAATAACGACGGATGGTTCCGTTCCTTAGTGCAGGCTACAGGCAGGGACATGACGTATTATTTTACTAAACTTTGCGGCCTGTCCGTTTCGGAGGAAGTTCTGCAATGGGCTGCGGAGCTCGAACTGCCTATGTACGTTCCCGTCGCTTCCGTTTATCAGACCGGGGGAGAGCGCGTGATCGGCGGCGAAAAAATCAGTTATTTCACGATGCAGCCCTATGAAATACCTGCAAACGAGCCGTTCGAGATAGATTTCGACCGATGTCTGGTACTGCCCGAAAATTTTAAATTCAAGATCGGGAGCGTTACCGTTCCGGAAAACGGCACGCTGACAAAACTGAGCGATACAAAATATACTTATATGCCGTCCGCGGAAGAACGCGATTCGGGCAAGATTAAGGTAACGATAGAACTTATCGATAAAGACGGCGTTGTTACTGCAGAAGACGCGGTTTTGTTTTTCGAATTCAGACAGCAGGCGTATAAACCGAATATTTTGGATAAGATCACGTATGAATATGACGAAAATTCCCTGCCTGACAGCATAGAAACTGCCGTCAAAACGAATTTTACGGGATATTCGTCAAAAAAGACGGAAGACAACGTTTATGAAAGCGGCCAGAACGGCAATGCGCAGGTGTGGTTTCCCGAAAGCTATACGATCACGCAGCTTGGCGGAAAACTGTATATAACTTCGGACGGGAAATACCGCATCTCTTTCCGCGGGCGGCAAATCGCATCATTATATCTTTCGCTTGACGACGGAAGAACCTATTCTCCTGCCGTGAAGATCGGTGAAGACGATCCCGATATCGGCAGCCATAACCTTGCCGTGGAAAACGGGAAATACGTGGATTTACAGCTGAAAAAGGGGCAATGGGTATATTTCAGGGAGATCGGAAGAGCACACGTCTGA